>CAJXVF010000125.1 GCA_913060845.1 uncultured Alphaproteobacteria bacterium
CCAATCCTCCTCTAAATCGAACCTAAAATAGTCCCAAATCATTTGATGACGGACACCCAAGTTTGGACTGAGGATAATAATACGTGGGTGGTGGAGGTCGCATAACCCATAGACCTAAACCTGACCCGAATAGAACCTCACCCTAATCCGGTGAGATTCTATCTTCTCCTGCTCCCCTTGCCGAATACCCTGCTAAACGACCACAGAGGGTCGCACAGATGCATTACGATGTTGGGTGGTGCGATGGGGTCATTCACTAAAAATAATGCCAGATTTATCTATACTAAATGATTTGAGTGCTGCTGTTCTCAACATCCCATCATCGTAATGCTTGTAGTGGGTTTCTATGTAAGTCGCAGAGGTGCCTGCCATCTCTGCGATTTCACTATATGTATTCCCTGCCCTGATACGACAGGTAATCCCAAAGTGACGGAGAGAATACCAAGTCAGTTTTCTGCTCTGGTAATCCTCTATACCAATACCCCTCATCAGATTGCCCCAATGATAATACCATTTCTGTCTTGCTAATCGTTTGTTCCCACCTACGGAGACAAACACGAAATCATCCTTACCCGTGTTTGCTGACCTCTCACGCAACCTCAAAAAATACTGCCCCCCACGCACTATTATTCGTCTGCCGTTCCCTGTCTTGGATGTCTCACCACGCACATTTAGGGTCACCAACTCAACGGGTATTTCCTCACTATCAAATGCGTGTTCTACCTTCTCTACATCCCCCCAACGCAGTTGCCACAACTCACCAACACGAAGAAGAGAGTTTGACGCAGTCAGTATCGCATCACGCACCATCAACCTTTCGGTGCGTTCTATTTCATCTGGTGCTTGCTTCTTGGAAACATAACTTCGCAAGTGACGAATGAGTTTGTCGTATTCATCCAGTACGAATATATCCCTTCTCCCCACCTCATCCTTTTTGATGCTGATGGGTCTAAAATCTAACTGGGGTAAATGCGTGTAACCTTCTCTATACGCAAAATCCATCATATGGTTGATGGTAGATTGTTCGTTACGGATAGTGACCGACTGCGTGCCGGGTTTGGTCTGCTTTCTCCAACCTTCGTAGTCATAGAATGAGTTGCGTTCCAGTTCCCCTATTTTTAGACCCGCACCCTTATACGCAAGAATATGCTTCATCTGCGATTTGATGGTGACTAACCGACCTTTGGTAATCCGTGTGCCAACATCCCTCTTCCTCCATTCGGTGTAGAGGTCTGTAAGTTCTTGGAGGGTTAGACCGAAGAGTTTTTTACCCGACGAAACATTTGCCATCGTTTCCAAGTAGAGTTTTTCTGCCCTCTCGGTTGCTGCCTCAAAATCTCTCGTTTGTAGGGATTTTCGTAGATACTTCTTCTCTTCCCCAATCCACATACGGAACTGCCAGACCTCACCAGATTGAGGAACACGCAGGATTTGTGCCTTACCACCAAAAATTTCGTGGTTCTGGGAACCTTTTGTTCCCTTGCTTACCCGTATCCGTTTCTTTGCCATTCCACACACCCGTTTTCACTACTCACCAGAGTAGTAACCAGAAGTTTGTAAAAACCTCTGTAACTCAAACAGAAATGTTATTAGAAATCAAGGGGTAAGTTTGTTATATGTAACAACTTTGTAACTAAAAGATTGTTTATTTTCAATGACTTATGAGTCAGTAACTACTCCCACTCAATCGTGCCGGGCGGCTTCGATGTCACGTCATAGGTCACGCGATTAACGCCTGCCACTTCGTTGATGATGCGGGTTGCGACCTGGCCAAGAAACGCCATTTCAAACGGATAGAAATCGGCCGTCATGCCGTCAGTGGAGTTCACGGCCCTCAGCGCCAGCACAGATTCATACGTGCGTTCATCGCCCATCACGCCGACGGTAGAGACGGGCAGCAATACGGCAAACGCCTGCCAGATATCGTCGTAAAGGCCGGCAGCACGGATTTCTTCCAGATAGATGGCGTCTGCCTGGCGAAGTGTGTCCAAGCGTTCCCGCGTGATCTCACCAGGAAGGCGGATCGCGAGGCCGGGGCCAGGGAAGGGATGGCGCCCGACGAAGGCTTCGGGCAGGCCAAGCTCCCGACCAAGGACCCGAACTTCGTCCTTGAAAAGCTCGCGCAATGGCTCGACCAGCTTCATATCCATGCGTTCCGGCAATCCGCCGACATTGTGATGGCTTTTGATGGTCACGCTGGGGCCGCCAGTGAAGGAAACGCTTTCAATTACATCTGGATACAGCGTGCCTTGGGCCAGGAACTTGGCGCCGCCAATGCCTTTTGCCTGCTCATCGAACACATCAATAAACAGCCCGCCGATGATTTTGCGCTTTTTCTCTGGGTCTTTGACGCCAGCGAGCGCGTTCACGAACATATCTTCTGCGTCCACATGGTGGAGCGGGATATTGTAGTGGTTGCGGAAAAGGGTCACGACCTCTTCGGCCTCACCCATACGCATCATGCCGGTATCGACGAAGATGCACTGCAACTGGTCGCCAATCGCTTCATGGATCAGCACGGCGGCGACAGCGCTATCGACGCCGCCAGATAGTCCGCAAATCACGCGATCATCGCCAACCTGCTCACGGATGCGCTGGATGCTCTCATCCTTGAACGCGGCCATCGTCCAGTCGCCGGTGCAGCCTGCGATGGAGTGGACGAAGTTGGAGATGAGGCGCGCGCCATCGGGCGTGTGTACGACTTCTGGGTGGAATTGGACGCCGTAGAAGTGCCTGGCTTCGTCCGCAATGGCGGCGAGCGGCGCGTTGGATGTTTTGGCGATGGCACTGAAGCCCGGCGGTGGGGCAGTAAGCGCATCACCATGGCTCATCCAAACCATGTGCTTTTCGCCGACATTCCAGACACCCTCGAACAGGGGGGATGTTGCGGAAATTTCGACCTGTGCCCGCCCGAACTCGCGCTTGGAGGAGGCTTCGACCTTGCCGCCAAGCTGTGCCGCCATGGTCTGCTGGCCATAGCAAATGCCGAGTACGGGCAGGCCCATCTCGAACAGTCCAGCATCAGCCTGGGGGGCTGTTTCAAGCGTGACACTGGCGGGGCCGCCGGAGAGGATGATCGCTTTTGGGCCGAAATCCTCCGCAGACGCGCGGGTTACCTTGTTGAAAGGGTGGATCTCACAATAAACACCCGCTTCCCGCACCCTTCGCGCGATCAGCTGCGTGACTTGGGAGCCGAAATCGACGATCAGGATGCGGTCTTCCATGGAGGGGAGTCTGCCTTCAGGCCGGTAAGTTAAAGTCCAGTTTGGTAGTTTGGCGCTTCGCGGGTCACGGTCACGTCATGGACATGGCTTTCGCGCAAGCCCGCATTGGTGATGCGGACGAAGCGGCAATTTTCGCGCATGGCTTCGATATCTGCATTGCCGGTGTAGCCCATGGCTGCTTTGAGGCCACCGACAAGCTGATGGATGACATTGCTGACAGGACCTTTGTACGGCACCTGCCCCTCAACGCCTTCCGGTACTAGCTTGAGGGCATCGCTGACGTCCTGCTGGAAATAACGGTCCGCCGATCCGCGCGCCATGGCACCGACAGAGCCCATGCCGCGGTAGGATTTGTAGGACCGGCCCTGGTAAATAAACGTCTCACCGGGGCTTTCGTCCGTACCGGCCAGTAGCGAGCCGATCATCACGCAATTCGCACCCGCCGCGATGGCTTTGGCCAGATCGCCAGAGGATTTGATGCCCCCGTCTGCAATCGCTGGCACACCCAGCTTTTCACAAGCTTCCGCCGTTTCCATGATCGCTGTCAGTTGCGGCACGCCTACGCCCGCCACAATCCGTGTCGTGCAGATGGAGCCTGGGCCGATACCGATTTTGATAGCATCTGCGCCCGCATCAATCAGCACTTCTGCGCCGTCGCCTGTGGCGACATTGCCCGCAATGATCTGGACTTTGTTGGAGATGCGGCGGACCCGGTCAACTGTGCGGATCACGCCATCAGAATTGCCGTGGGCTGTATCGACAACAACAACATCCACACCCGCATCAACCAAGGCTTCCGCCCGCGCGAACCCATCGTCGCCAACGCCTGTGGCGGCGGCGCAGCGGAGACGGCCTTGCTCATCTTTGGCAGCGTCGGGGAACTTCTTGGCTTTCTCGATATCCTTGACCGTAATTAAGCCAACGCAGCTATAGGTGTCATCGACCACCAGCAGCTTCTCAATTCTATGCGCATGGAGCAGGCGCTTGGCCTCATCCGGCGTCACGCCATCGGGGGCAGTGATCACGTCCTTCGTCATCAGCTCCATAACTGGCTGGTTTGGATCACTGGCGAAACGGACATCGCGGTTGGTGATAATGCCGCAAAGCTTGCCGTCTGGGCCATCAACAACCGGAATGCCGGAAATGCCGTAGTGGGACATGAGCTGCAGCGCGTCATGCAGGGTCGCGTTCGGCAGGATGGTGACGGGATCGACCACCATGCCCGATTCGAATTTCTTCACCCGGCGCACTTCGCCCGCTTGCTGGTCAATTTCCAGGTTCTTATGGATCACCCCGATGCCGCCAGACTGCGCCATCGCAATCGCCATAGCACTTTCCGTGACGGTGTCCATTGCAGACGCAATAATGGGGATTTTCAGCGAGATTTCGCGGGTGACGCGGGTGTGCGTGACGGCGCTGGTGGGCAGTACGGCAGAGTGGGCGGGTTGCAACAGCACATCATCAAAGGTGAGCGCCATCGGTATCGCCTGCGGATTGCGCGGCGGCATGTCATTCCCCTTGGAGGACGGTATGAATCAGTCGATCTGGAATGACGATTCTCTATATACCTGTCCGGGCGGTCAGCAAAGTGGACAAAATGGCCACATTTGCCAGACTTTTGCCCAACGCCGATTAGAGTGCCGGTTTCTTGTCCGCCCAGGGCCGTGCAGCTTCGAATGCGGCGGAGGCTTGGAGGACTTCTAGGTCGCCGAAGCGTGGGCCGACAATTTGAAGGCCTACGGGCAATCCAGCCGCTGTAAAGCCGCATGGAACGGAGGAAGCCGGGTTATGGCTCATGTTGAATGGGTAGGAGAATTCGGCCCATTGGACCCAGTCCCAGTCATGCTGCGGCCAATCGTCAGGCATAAGCTTTTCGGCAGGGAAGGCGGCGACGGATACGGCGGGGCTTAGCAGCAGGTCATAGTCATCAAACGTGCGGTGGATGGCGTGGATATAGTCCAGCTTCTTCTGTCGCATGTTTAGATAGTCTTCCGTCGTGTGATTGACGGCAGATTTGATGCAGGCGACGAGGCCTGGGTCCATCCGGTCCTCGAACTCTTCCAGATATTGCACATAGGCCAGTTCGTGGGCAGACCAGAAGAAGCGGATGAGTTCCGGTCCCACTGGCCCCCAACTTGGGGTGATTTCCTCCACGTGTGCGCCCATTTCAGCAAAGACGTGTGCTGCGTTCGCCGTCAGCGCCGCGACTTCAGGATCGACCCGCGCATGGCCAAAGTCGGGGCTCCAGGCAATGCGGAGGCCTTCCATTGATCCAGCTTCTAGCAGGCGCGCATAGGGGGCGGGGGCGGATTCCAGGCTGCAGAAATCCCAAGGATGTGGGCCAGACATGACCTCCAGCATCAAGGCCGCGTCCTCAACGGTGCGGGTCATCGGGCCACTGTGGCTGGTTTGGTCGTTGTTGCCGACAGGCCAGTTGGCGACACGGCCATAGCTCGGCTTATGGCCGAAGATGCCGCAAAAATGCGCTGGCATGCGGATAGAGCCTGCGCCGTCTGAACCCTGATGCAGCGGACCATATCCGGCAGCGGCACCTACCCCTGCCCCGGCAGAGGACGCGCCCGCGTTAAGGCCATGGCCCCAAGGATTGTGCGTGATGCCGGTCAATGGACTATGGCTCACACCCTTCCAGCCGAATTCTGACGTTGTTGTTTTGCCAAGCGAAATCGCACCAGCATCTTTCAGGCGGGAAACGAAAGGCGTGTCGTGCTCTGGGATAGTGCCTTTCTCAATCCAGGACCCGCGTTCTGTCGGCACGCCTGCGGTGACGGCCATGTCTTTGATGGTGACGGGCAGGCCAAACAACGGACCTTCGCCCTGGCCTTGCATCAATTGGGCCTCAGCCGCTTTGGCACCATCCATCGCCGCTTCTGCGGTGAGGGTCGCGAAGGCATTCAGCTTGGGCTCAAGGCGCTCAATCCGGTGCAGCACAGCCTGCATCAGCTCAACGGGGGAGAGCTGCCGTGCCCGGATCATCGGAGCCAGGATGCTTGCTGGCGTGAAACAAAGATCATCATCTTGCATGGAACTTCCCCTTAGCGCGTCACATTCAATAGACACGATACTGACTTTTCCGTCCGCCTGCGAGGCTTTGCACGCAGCTTGCTGTCATAGTGCGCAATCGGCATTATCCGGCCAAACACGCCGGGTTGGGGAAGGCGTTACGACGAGACAACCCTTTCAGGAGAATAGCCATGCGGTGGCGCGGCGGTCGGCGAAGCAACAATGTTCAAGATTTACGCGGCCAGGGCGGCGGGCGGAAACGCGGCGGCTTAGGCGGCCTTGGCGGAATGCTGGGTGGCGGTAGCGGCGGGCGTCGCATGGGTGGTGGTCGTAAGGGTGGCATTGGCCTGATCGGCATTGTTATTGTCGTCGGCATTGGCTTGCTGATGGGCGGCGATCTCAGCACCATTCTGGGAACAGTCATGGGCGGCGGCGGGCAAAGTTATGCCCCTGGCCCTAGAGCGGATTTGGATTTGATTGAATCGTTTGGGATTCCCTTGGTAGGGAATAT
>CAJXVF010000126.1 GCA_913060845.1 uncultured Alphaproteobacteria bacterium
TACGAGATGTAGAGAGGTCTCGTGGGCTCGGAGATGTGTATAAGAGACAGAACGTACGGCGAACCTGCGTGAGCTCGCCCCGCAAACCAGCAATATCTTTGCGCCGGAGCGCCATCTCTAATGCGACACCGCCGAGTGCCGCCACGCCAACGCCAGCGGCAGCAGCAGGGCCAATCGCACCCTCAAGCATCCACACGCCTGCGCCCGCGCCAGCCGCCGCCAGCACCGTTCCGCCTAAAATTGGCCAACGCAAATCCATGAGTGCCACATACCCTTCGGCTAAGTTTCAGCCTTAGGAATACAGCCCGCGCTCTTGCGGTATGGTTAACGGAATGCGGTGATAAACCTATGATTCACTGATTAATCTTCTGCCGCCGTCTGTTGCGCACGCCTGATAGCCACGGGAGAGGCATATTCTCTGTCATTAAAGAGCGATGGAACTTTGGCGCGGGCTTCGGCGACTTTGGAGACATCAACCTCTGCCGTAACGAAGCCAACTTCCTCGCCGCCATCTGCCAGAACCTCACCCCACGGATCGACTATCAGGGAGTGGCCGTAGGACTTGCGGCCCTCAGCATGTTCGCCGACCTGGGCGGGTGCAAACATGAAGCAGCCGTTTTCAATCGCCCGCGCCCGAAGCAGCACATGCCAGTGGGCACGACCCGTCGGAACGGTGAATGCCGAAGGTGCGGCCAGGAAATCAGCGCCCGCTTTCGCAAGTTCCCGGTAGAGATACGGGAAGCGCATGTCGTAGCAAACGGTCATGCCAAGCGCGCCCCAAGGCGTCGCCGCCAGCGTTGCGTGATCGCCGGGCCGGTAGCCCCTTGATTCCCGGTAGCTTTCGCCTTCCGCCACGTCTACATCGAACATGTGGATCTTGTCGTACTTGGCAGTAACATCACCCTCAGGCGTCACCAGGAAAGAGCGGTTAGCAAATCGGTCGCCATCACTCAGCTTTACGGCCATTGAACCGACCAGGATCCAAGCGCCGGTTTCCTTGGCCAAGTCCTTGAACATCGCCAGTGCTGCGTTGCTCTCTTCCAACTCGACCTTTGTTGCGGCCAGTTTGCGGCGCGGTTCCAACATGGCGCAGACTTCTGGCGTCATGATGAGATCGCCGCCGGCATCACGCGCCCGACGGATCAGATCGCTGAGCGTCGCCATCGTCGGCGCAACATCGCGTTCAGCCGTGTTCTGGACACAGGCAGCCGTGAAAACATCGCTCATGCGGATGCGCCCGATAGCATCCCATCCAGCTTGCCGGATCGATCAAGGGCAGCCAGTTCGTCAGATCCGCCGACGCCGACGTCATTGATGAAGATTTGCGGCACGGTGTGCCTGCCGTCTGCCCGGTCACGCATTGCATCGCGAATGGCAGGCTTGCCGTCGACGTCAATTTCTGTGAATTCGACGCCTTTGTCCTTCAACAGCTTCTTCGCGCGAAAGCAGAACGGGCACCACATGCTTGAATATACTTCGACCTTGGCTGCCATTGTCCGGCTCCTTATCCATGCTTCATAGTGTGCCAATATGGGGCCAACAGGACGCGGCGCCAATGCGGGGATTGTATCATGGATCACGTTAAGGCCTACGAAAACCTGCGGGGGCTGGTCTACACGCCTTTCTATGTCGGCATCGCTGAAGGTTTATTTGAGGCTGCCGGTGTTAAATTTGAAGCCACACTCTCTCCATCTGGCGAGGAAACCGCTGCAGGCGCTGCCTCTGGCCGGGTTGATCTCGCATGGGGCGGGCCGATGCGCGTAATGGCGGCCTATGACAAGGATCCAGAAGGGGCGGATTTGATCTGCTTTGGCATCGCCGTTGGCCGTGATCCATTTCTGGTGATCGCACCCGCACCTGATCCTGGCTTTACTCCGGCCAAGCTTCCTGGCCGCCGCCTCCTCGTCGCGACACACGCACCAACGCCCTGGATGCTGCTCCAGGAAGATGTGCGCCGAATGGGCCTGGACCCAGCCAAAATCATCCGCGAAGACGGTGTTGATCCAGGTGACGCCTTCCGCCGCCTCCGCTCTGGAGACGCGGATTACGTCCTGGCATTTGAACCTTGGGGATCATTGGCGGAACGCGACGGCCTCGGCGCTGTCGTATCCGCAGGCGCCAAGCGTGGACCATTAGCATTCACAAGCTTCTACGCTAACCGCACATTCATAGAGACACGCCCTGAGAGCGTCGCCCGCTTAACAGACGGCCTTCGCCGCGCGCTAGAATATGTTCGTGAATCTGATCCAGCAAAACTTGCCGCAATCATCAAACCCTGGTTCCCAGATTTCGATGAAGCACTCCTGGCAACCGCAATCACCCGCTACCAACGCCTCGATCTATGGCCAAGTGATCCAACGATGACCGCCGACGGGTTCACCCGCCTGAAATCATCCCTGCTGTCATCTGGCTATATCAGCAGTGATCCGGCTTTCGAGAGGATATGCCGCTAGAGCATATTCGGCTCAGATTGGGCCATTTCGTGGCCTTGAGCCAAGCCATGGCTAGGAGAAGCGCGCAGGGCGATGTGGTTCATCGTTCAAGCGCTTCGACGACGTCCATGGTTTGGCTCAAGGCCCCCCTTCGGGCCAGCCAGAACGCCTCGCTGGACGTCGTCGCCGCCCGCTTGCGATGCCCCGCATCGCAGCGCGATCAGCTCCTAGCCAACGTGGCGTTCTGGCTGGCGAAATGACCAAATCTGAACCGAATATGCTCTATATCGCCAGGTATTGCTGGCGGAGGTCTTCGTTTTCTAGGACCTCATTAGCCGTGCCGTCGAAGGCGACTGCGCCCATGTCTAGGATGATAGCGCGGTCGGCTAAACGTAGGGCAGCAATGGCGTTTTGTTCGACGATGATTGTCGTCATGCCAAGCGCCTTGATCTGGATCAGGATCTTTTCGATTTCCTGCACGATCACCGGTGCCAAGCCTTCGTAAGGCTCATCCAGCAGCAGCAATTTGACATCCCGTGCGAGCGCGCGGGCGACGGCCAGCATTTGCTGCTCACCACCGGACATGGTGACGGCATCCTGCTTGCGACGTTCCGCAAGGCACGGGAAATGCTCGTACAGGCGCTCAATAGACCAACCCATCGGGGGTGCTATTTGAGCGAGTTGCAGGTTTTCTTCGACTGTCAGGCCCTGAATGATACGGCGGTCTTCCGGCACAAGGCCGATGCCAGCTTGCGCCGCCTGATGCGCCTTCATTTCATGCAGCGGCTGACGATCCAGCCAAATTTCACCTTTATGCAATTCAGGTGATCCAGCCCGCGCTATCGTGCGGAGCGTTGAGGTTTTGCCAGCGCCGTTGCGGCCAAGCAGCGCCACGATCTCACCCTCACGGATGTCGAAACCGACACCCTGCACGATGTAGCTCTCACCATAATAGGCGTGCATGTTCCGGCAGGAAAAGAACGCAGGAGCAGAGCCGTGACCCTGGGTTGGCTTGACCTTCCGCGCGTCGAGATTGCTCATATTTCCGCCCCTCCAAGGTAGACTTCCTGGACGCGGGGATCGCCTTTGATGTCATTCGGCGCGCCTTCAGCGATCACATAACCTTGCGCCAACACGCTGATTTTATCCGCAAGCGAGAACACCACATGCATATCATGCTCAATCACGACCATGGTGATGCCCCGGGATGCGATGGTTTTCAGCAAATCAATGGTGTTGTTCGTGTCTGCCCGCGCCATGCCGGCGGTGGGCTCATCCAGCAGCAGCAGTTTCGGTTGCTGTACTAGGCACATTGCTAATTCCAGGCGGCGTTTATCACCACGAGATAGGCTGTTGGCGACCATCGCGTGCTTTTCACCAAGGCCGACGTCGGCCAGCATTTCCTCAGCCTTGCCCCGTACATCATTCTGGCCCGCCATCGGCTTCCAGGCGTTCAGCGAGAACGCGCCATCACGTTTGGCGAAATACGGGATCATGACGTTCTCAAGCAATGTCAAATCACCGAAAATCTCCGGCGTCTGAAACACGCGACTGACGCCGAGCTGATTGATTTCGTGCGGTGCCAATCTAATCAGCGAATGGCCTTCAAACGTGACCGTGCCGACATCCGGCGTCAAACGGCCGACAAAGCAGTTCAGCAAGGTCGATTTGCCTGCGCCGTTTGGGCCGATAATCGCGTGTACAGTGCCTGGTTCGATTTCCAGGTTGACCTCATCAAGCGCCTTTAGGCCACCGAAGCGTTTGTTGACGTTCTGAACCGAAAGAATGCTTGCCATGGTTCCGCCCCTATTCCGCCGGTGCCGGTGGATTATCATCTTGCCCAACGCCGAACTTGCGTTTGACGACTAATCCTATGCGCCGAACGCCTTCCATAAGACCGCCAGGCAGGAAGATTACAATTACCATGAAGAGCGCGCCCAGCGTTAAATACCAGCCCTCCCCAACGAACAGAGAAGCGATAGAAACGACCGCATGTTGCAGCGTTTCCGGCAGGAAATTGAATGTATTCAGCAGAATACTCTCATTGAAGGCGGAGAAGATGTTCTCAAAATACTTGATGGCCCCTGCCCCGATCACAGGACCAAGCAACGTGCCGGTACCGCCAAGGATCGTCATCAACACAACTTCCCCAGACGCGGTCCATTGCATGCGTTCAGCGCCAGCAAGCGGGTCCGTCACAGCGAGCAATCCACCGGCAAGGCCAGCATACATTCCGGAAATTACAAAGGCCGCCAGCGCATAGGGACGTGTGTTCAGGCCTGTGTAGTTCATGCGGTTCTGGATGGATTTAACCGCCCGCAACATCATGCCGAAAGGAGAGCGGAAAATGCGCATGGAGATGTAGAAGCAAAGGATCAGCACAGCCGCACAGAAATAGAAGCCCGGATAGCCCGTCATGCCGATGCCAAACAAATCAGAAGACGGCAGAACCGCACCGTAATCCCGTCCAAACGCGACATCCAGCACCCGCGGGTCAGCTTGGCGAAGCTGCAGGCCGGTTTCACCATTTGTGATCGGCGTCAGCACGGAATAGGCCAGATTGTAGCTCATCTGCGCGAACGCCAATGTGAGGATCGAGAAATAGATGCCCGTTCGACGAAGCGAAATGAATCCAATCAACGCGGCGAACAATCCGCCAAGCAGCGTCGCCAGGAGAACCGCAGGCAGCGGGTTCATGCTGAGCAGCTTGAACGTCCAAACCGCCGTGTAGGAGCCGATGCCAAGGAACGCTGCATGGCCGAAGGAGAGATACCCCGTCAGTCCAAACAGGATGTTGAAGCCAATGGCGAAGATGCCGAAGATCGCAAACTTCTGCAGCAAGTCAGGGTATCCAGCGCCGAAGGGCTGGAGGATATAGGACCTGCAAGAACCGTTGCTGCGAAGCATAGAAGCAGCACCAGATCGCTTTGTTTTTTGATAATCGCAACCATCAGATCAGCCCTCCCTCATGCCTTTGCGGCCCATAAGGCCACGGGGCCTTGCGAGCAGCACGACAACCGCAATCAGGTAGATGATGATCTGGTCGATACCAGGCAGGATCTGCTTCACTTCCTCCATCGAGGCCAAGCTCTGTAGGATCCCTAGCAGGAAGCCCGCAACAACTGCGCCGCCAAGCGAGCCCATGCCGCCCACAACAACGACAACAAAGCTAAGCACCAGGAAGTCCATGCCCATGTGGTAATCCGGGCTAAGGATCGGCGTGTACATAACCCCGGCAAGGCCCGCGACGACGGCCGCTAGACCGAAGACAATCGTAAACTTCCGGTCGATATCTATCCCCAACAGCCCCACCGTCTCCCGGTCTGCCATGCCCGCACGAACGACCATGCCGAAGGTGGTGAACTGCAGGAAGGCGAACACGCCAGCAATCACGAATGAGGAGAAGAGGAAGTAGATTAGCCGCCAGGCCGGATACACGATATTGCCAGCTTCAAAGCCGACCAAAATGCCGAAATCGACCATGCCCTTTGCTGTATCGGGAGCGGGCTATGGGATTGGGTTAGCGCCGAACTGGCTCTTCACCAGTTCCTGAATGACGATAGCCAGGCCAAACGTCACCAAAATCTGTTCAGCATGTGGGCGTTTATAAAAATAGCGGATAAGGCCTCGCTCCATCGCAACGCCAACAAACAGCATTACGGGTATCGCGAGCAAAATTGATAGCGGTACTGAATAATTGATCATCCATACGCCGACATCGCCAAACCAATTCTCAATATAGGGCGTGCGGATTTCCATCGGCGTGCCCCAAGCTGTGAGCTTGGTCGGGTCGAGCACGACTTTCTCTAACGTGAACAAGGCCTTGATGCTAACGGCGCAAAATGCACCCAGCATGAACAGCGCGCCATGGGCAAAATTAACAACGCCAAGCGTGCCGAAAATGATCGTGAGACCCAAAGCAATCAACGCATAAGCGCCGCCTTTGTCCAGGCCGTTCAAAATCTGCAGCAGTATAGCGTCCATTGTATTTCCCCCCGCGGGATTGGCCATGGGATAGGCCGTCAATTGCGCCGGTAAAACCCTCGACACTCAGAGCAAACCCGGCCGCTCCAATATAGGAGCGGCCGGGGCCGTCAATCACAGCAACGAAGCAGTTATGCGCCGTCGTTGTAAGGACCAAGCTCACCACCGAGCAAGGAGGCCGGATATTCGACCTGCGCGCGCGGCGTGACTTCGACGACTTCGAGAACGTCGAACTTGGAGGATGGGTTTTCCTTGCCCTTCACGACCAGCACATCCTTGAAGCACTGGTGCTGTCTCTTATACACATCTGACGCTGCCGACGAATAG
>CAJXVF010000127.1 GCA_913060845.1 uncultured Alphaproteobacteria bacterium
ATCTACACCTCTCTATTCGTCGGCAGCGTCAGATGTGTATAAGAGACAGATCATTCGTGTTGCAGCTGGCCAGCCATAACGCAGGCATTGCGCTCCTGGCGGCGGGGCTGGGCATCGCCTTTGGACTGCCAACAATCCTGTTGCTAGCCTACAATGGCGCAATCCTAGGCGCGATGCTTGCTGCATTCGACGTACATGGCCTGCTGGTGCCGTTTATCGCGTGGCTGAGTGTCCATGGCGTGACAGAACTAGGTGATATCATTATTGCTGGGGCAGGCGGCCTAACGATCGCCCGAGGGCTTTTATTCCCCAAGGTAGATGAAACGCGGATGGCGGCAGCCAAGCGTCATGGGATGCATGGCGGCTTCTTGGCTGCGGGGGCGTTCGCCATGCTGTTTGTTGCGGCATTCTTCGAGGGCGTGCTGCGTCAAGCGATTGAGCCGACGGCGGCCCGGCTGATATTCGGCGGTGCGACCGCGATCTTCTGGCTCTGGTACTTCCAGCGTGGCCGGGCAAGCCGGAGAGGGCAGCGATGATTGACGTGCCCGCGCCAAAGCTCCGCAACACCCCATCAATGGCGGAGCAGACAAAGCCACAAGCCAAGCAGCGGGATATCATCACGCCGGAAGGTGTGCGCCTGACAGTGACAATCGCGGACTACAGCACCCGCATGGCAGCTGCGCTGATAGATGCGTTGTTCGTTGTGGGGGCGATTATTGTCGTGGCCTTGCTCGCGATCTTCGCGGATATGCGCAGCAGTGTCGTCTGGTCCTATGTGGGCTTCTTCGCATTCCTGGCCCGCGTTCTGTATTTCCCGTGGTTTGAGCTCATTCTGAATGGGCGGACACCTGGTAAGCGCTCTATCGGCATTCGGGTTATTGGCCGCAATGGCGCGCCTTTGACCGCTGCCGCTGTTCTAGCGCGGAACCTCGCCCGTGAGGTGGAGATGTGGTTGCCGCTGACATTCGCGCTATTGAGCGGTGACGGCGACCCGCTCGTGACCTTACTGACTTTGGCGTGGGTGCTCTGCTTTGCAACGATCCCGCTATTCAGCGCCGAGCGGATGCGGGCTGGGGATGTGTTGGCCGGAACCTGGGTTGTCGTCGATCCCAAGCCATCGCTGGTGCGTGACCTGCTGGATGATAGCCCAGCACCAGCTAAAGCGCCGCCAATCGCAGTCTCACCAGTCGCTACAACGGAGAATGAGGACGCAACGCCGAAGCCGCTGGAGGTAGCGCCGCCGCTTCCTGTTGAGCTTGCGCCTGAACCGGAACTCGCAGTGGTGTTTACGCCAACGCAGCTAGACGCCTATGGCGAGGCGGAACTGAACACACTGGCAGACTTGCTCTATGCCGATGGGCCTGGTCTGGATGAGAAGTTCCAAGCCGTTGCCCAAGCCATCGCCAAGAAGATCGACCACGATCGTATTTCCGGCGATGAACAGCTTGAAAACAAAGCATTCCTGGAAGCCTATTACCGCGCCGCCCGTGCCAAGATGGAGATGGATGCGCAATGGGGTCGGTTGCGCCAGAATAAGTTTGACCATGATCGTGGTCGGAAGACCAATTCAGATCAATCAGAAAATGAATAAAACCTGGAAAGTCACTGATATGTCGATGAAGATTGATGATGTTTTAGCTGAAGTGGTCAATGGATCGCTTGATGCTGCGGCCTCGGTTCCAGGCGTTGTCGCTATCGCGGCTGACAGCAGCGGCGTGATCTATGAGGGGGCGGCTGGTGAGCGTCGCCTGGGGTCGGGCGAGGCCATGCGCACGGATCAAGTGCTGTGGATCCATTCCATGACCAAGCCGGTCACTGGTGCTGCGTGCATGCAGCTGGTCGAGCAAGGCAAGATCGGCCTAGATGATGATTGCGGCGCGCTTGTGCCCGCCCTGAATATGCCGGATGTGCTTGAAGGCTTCGATGGCCAGGGGAAGCTTGTCCTCCGCCCGGCCAAGGGCGTGATCACATTGCGCAATCTGCTCACCCACACATCCGGCTACGTCTATGACATGTGGAATGCGGATCAGCGGGCTTGGATCAAAGCCCATGGCGTGAAGCGCGAAGACATCTTTGGCGCATTGGCGGATCGACCACCCCTAGCATTTGACCCCGGCACGCGCTGGCAATATGGCGTCGGTATAGATTGGGCGGGGAAAGTGCTTGAAGCCGTCACAGGTGAGAGGCTGAATGACTATGTCCAAGCAAATATCTGTAAGCCGCTTGGCATGGCGTCGACTGGGTATCTGCTGACAGACGCGCTGCGTGCGCGCTTGGCCGGGGTGCATCAACGTGGCGACGATGGTGCTGTTAATGCGGTCGATTTTGATCCCCCGCAGAACCCGGCGCATTTCAATGGCGGCGGGGGTATGTATTCAACCGCACCTGATTACGCCCGCTTCATGCGTATGATGCTGAACGGCGGCAGCTTGGACGGCGCGCAGATATTGAAGCCTGAAACGATAGCGTTGATGGGCCAGAACCATATTGGCGATGTGCTGGTGGAGAAACTCAACAGCTGTATGCCGCACTTAACCTATGATGCGGAATTCTATCCGGGCATGGCCAAAAAATGGGGCCTGACATTCATGATCAATCAGGATGATGTGCCTGGTGCTAGGCGCGCTGGATCGCTCGCATGGGCCGGATTGCGCAATTCATATTTCTGGATCGATCCAAAGTCTGACCTGTCCGGCGCGATCTTTACTCAACAGTTCCCATTCGCGGACCCAGGCGTGCTGGCGCTGCTGGATCGGTTTGAGCGGGCCGTATATGCCCACGCCGGTAAAAATTAGCAGCACCCGCAAGAAGCGGGTGGTTTGGACCGGGGAGCGCCGCCATTCTAAGCTCCAACACGATGAAGGAGCATTCAGATGACTGATGTTGATGCCTACCCGAAAATTGCATCCGCTATGGCTGCCATTGCCGATATGCGGGCAGAACAGCCTGACCTGGACTGGGTCGCGGCTGAAGCGGGCATGTCACCTGCGCATTTTCAGAGAGTTTTCAAGCACTGGGTGGGGCTTAGCCCTAAGAAGTTCCTGCAGCACTTGACTTTGGATTATGCAAAAGCGCGGCTGGAAGAAAGCCAAAGCGTGCTCGATGCAGCATTGGATGCAGGCCTTTCCGGCCCAGGCCGCTTGCATGATCTATTTGTCGTCCACGAAGCCATGACGCCCGGTGATTATAAGCGTCGGGGTGAGGGGCTTCCGATGCGCTGGGGCTGGGCTGAATCGCCATTCGGCCTGACGCTGCTATTTATGACGGACCGCGGCTTGGCCGGTCTCGCGTTCGCAGAACCGGGCGCTAAAGGTGAGCAGGCGGATGTCCTCGCCAATATGCAGGGGCGTTGGCCGGCAGCTGAATTTGTTGAGGATGTTGCTGCAGCCGAAGCCATGGCAGCACGGATTTTCCAGGATACCGCCAACAAGGCCCCGCTACCGCTTTGCCTGATCGGCACGCCGTTTCAGATCAAGGTCTGGCGGGCGCTACTGGAGATTCCAGGTGGTCATTTAGCGACCTATGGTGCTGTTGCGAAGCTCGCTGGTAAGCCAAAGGCAGCGCGGGCGGTTGGCGCTGCGATTGGCAGAAACCCGATCAGTTGGCTTATCCCGTGCCACCGCGCGATTCTGAGCAACGGCTATGTGCGGAACTACGAATGGGGCATTCCCCGCAAGCTTGCCATGATCGGTTGGGAGGCGGCGCAACGGGACGCCGTCCACCAGCAGAACGCGGCAGCTTAAGCAGACCGGGCAGCCTTTATTTCAGATTGCTGCGAGACCGGGTGATACACACCGCGTGCATCATCAACTGGTGTAAATGCACGGGAAATGCCGGTGATAGTCTCTGTTCCGCCAAGGTAGAGCACACCGTCTGGCCGCAGTGCTTTGCTGACCTGATCAAGAACGTTGCGACGCCCGTCCGTGTCGAAGTAGATCAGTACATTCCGACAGAAAACCGCATCGAATTCGCCAAGGGGTGAGATGTCTTTCAATAGGTTTACTTGCTCGAACTTGACGTCTTCTCGCAGTGCTGGCTTGACGCGCCAATGGTCGCCGACTTTTTCAAAATGGCGCACGAGCTGCTTTATCGGTAATCCGCGCTGCACCTCAAACTGGCTGTAGATGCCGGTTTTGGCGCGCGCGATGGCTTGATGTGAAATATCTGTGCCAATCATGCTAACACGCCAGCCCGCAAGCTGTTCGGCATAGGTGCTCAAGATCATCGCCAGCGAATATGCTTCCTGGCCTGTGGATGCAGCGGCTGACCAGATTTGTAACCGCTTTACATCCCGGCGCGCTTCAATGAGCGCTGGCAACGTTTCCGTTGCAAAATGGGTGAATGGCTGGCGGTCTCTGAAGAAATACGTCTCATTGGTGACCATCGCGTCGACAATTGCTGTGATTACCTGCCGTGGCGCTGTCGCCATGACATTCGCAATCAAGGCATCGATATCTTCGCGGCCAAACTGGCGGACGACAGGGGCCAGCCGGCTTTCCGCCAGATAGGTTTTGTCTTCGTCCAGGATAAGCCCGCATTCCCGGCGGAGAAGGGCGGTAAGGAATTTAAAATACTCAGGCGACATGACGGCGCCTCCCACGGGCAAGCTCAGCGAGCCGGTCCGCCATAAACTCTATTGGTATAATTTCGTGCGCGAGACCAGCATTGGCAACCGCACCTGGCATGCCCCATACGGAGCTGCTGGCTTCGTCCTGGACAATCACGCTACTGCCAGCGGCTGCAGCTACCTCCACGCCACGGAGACCATCCTTGCCCATGCCGGTCAAGATCACTGTCAGCAGCCTTGAGCCATAGGCTTCAGCAAGCGACATAAGCATGGGATCAACAGACGGCCTGCAAAAATTCACCAGCGCGCCATCATTCAACATGATGCGGATAGCGCCATGTTTATCGGCGACCTGCATATGCATATCGCCGGGCGCTAGATAAATCCGCCCAGGCTCAACAACTTCACCATGCACGGCTTCCCTTGCGATAGCGCCAGATATGCGTGCGATATGCTCCGCCAAGCTCCGCGTAAACATGGGCGGCATGTGCTGGGTGATGAAGACCGGCTGCGTAGCGCCCTGGGCGCTCCATTTGTTCAACGTTGCTGTCAATGCTTGCGGTCCGCCGGTGGAACTGCCGATAGCGATCGCGGCAATCTCGCCCCAATTGTGCGTCGAGGCCCTGGTTGTTGGACGGGGGCGGGCAGTAAGTGCAGCATCGGCTCCAGTGCTATTCTGCTTGGGGCGCCGGATACTGCCGAGGTTGAGGACCTTTGTGCAGAGCTCAGCTGAGAATGTAGCGACGGCGTCTGGGTTTGAGGCCGGTTTGGCAAGCACGTCGCTGGCACCGGCCCTAAGTGCTGTCATGCAGATATCGGCATTGCGTTTCGTCAAGCTGGAGACGATCACGACCTTCAATGCAGGGTCTAAAGCCAGCAATTCAGGCAAGGCTTCTAGGCCAGATTTGATCGGCATCTCGATGTCTAGGATCAACACGTCAGGCCGTGCCGTCGGCAAGCGATTGATCGCGGATTGCCCGTCTGCCACAGCGGCGACGACTTGAATATTTGGGGCGGCCTTAAGCGCACGGCGTGCCACAACCCGCGCCACAACAGAATCATCGGCGACCATGACACGGATTGGCTTTGCAGAACTGCTGGCGTCTTCCGGGCGCTGGTTCTGTGTGGCAGCGACCTGTGTTGTCCCAAGACCGGTCATTGGCTAACCGCTCCTTCGACAGTGGCTTCCAGTAAGTTCGCGATATCCAGCGTCAGCAGCAGCGCTTCGTCCATGCGGTAAACACCTGAACAGACAGTCCGCCAAGCAGGTCCGAGCGTTGCTGGGGGGGCGTTCGTAAAGATGGCTCGGCGGCGTCTCGACATCGCCAATCTCATCTACAAGCAGGCTGTAGAGCTCATTCTCATACTCAACAACGATGCTCATCGCGGATTCTGGCGCTGCGCATGGCTCAAGGTTGAGGCAAAGGCGGAGATCAAGCGCCGTAACAATTCGACCTCGCAGATTGAGCGCGCCAACGACAGCCGGCGGCGAAAGTGGGATATTGTGGATTTTTTGCTTGTTCAGCACATCTTGCACTTCGGCGATTGGGATGCCGATGCGCTGGCCAGCAATTCTTGCTGTCACAAATGATTGCTGAATGCCGTGAGCACGCCCGCTCCTGGATTCATAAGAGTTAGCAAGGCTTTGGTTCATGCCCGGCCTCCAGCGCTCTCGAGCGTACTGGAGAGTGTTGCAAGCAGCCCTTCGCGATCCGTTTTGCCGACATAGTCGGTGAAACCGGATATGCGGCCTTGCTCAAGCCGGCCGACATTCTGCTTTCCAGAAAGGGCGATCAGGGGGATATGGCCCCATTCAGGTGAGGATTTCAGAGTTTCTGCAAACGTGAATCCGTCCATGCCGGGCATCTCGATATCGCTGACGATTAGATCGAACGCGGCACCCTACGCTTTTAAATCCAAGGCCCGTTCTGCGCTTTCGACGGATGTAACGGCATATCCAGCTTGTTTTAGCAGAGGGCTTAAAAGGTGCCGAAAGAACGGGCTGTCGTCGATGACGAGGATTGCATTGGTTGATGGCGCTGTGTTGGCATTGGCGGCAAACCAGTCGCTATGCAGGCGCGTCAGATAATAGGCTGTATCGATTAGTTCCGTCGATTGGCCTGTCTCTTATACACATCTCCGAGCCCACGAGACCTCTCTACATCTCG
>CAJXVF010000128.1 GCA_913060845.1 uncultured Alphaproteobacteria bacterium
CATATTCCCTACCAAGGGAATCCCAAACGATTCAATCAAATCCAAATCCGCTCTAAGATGTCATCAAGGCCGTCGCCATTGATGTCTCCCATGACAATGGCGTGGCTGCCGCTGTATTCACGGTTGCCACTGCCATCAATACGAAATCCGTCTGAGGCGTCTAAATCTGCCAGCTCTACAGATACTCGCCCCGAGTTGATCATCACTTTGAGCGCCTTTTAATAAGAAACCTTCTGACGCATCCCGCCCACCAAGGCCTTCGAATTGGCTGAAGGGTTGGTCTGACCCAAAAAGTACAGCAGCGCCAAAATCTGTGCCGCCCAATCCCGTGTTTACGACAATGTCATCGAAGCCATCATTATTGATGTCACCAGCGCTGCGCGCCTTATGAAGAATTTCGTTACCGGCGGTCTCGAGATCATAATTAAAGCCATTTGCGCCATTAAGCGCACTTGTACTAAAGCTTGCTGCGCCTTCATTCGCGCCGCCGAAGACAACATAGGCCCTGGAACCCAAAGACCGGATGACAATGTCATCAAGGCCATCACCGTTGAAATCTCCCGCCCCACTGACAGATAGACCGAGCGAATCCTGGTCCAGTCCGCTGTCTATTTTGAAGCCATCTGACCCATCTAAGCTTTGTAGGTCGACCTCAGAGCGGTCATTTTGGGCGCGCCCATATACGACATATGCGGCGCCTAATTGTCTCCCACCGGACGGATTTGAAGCGAAATCGGCTTTAGCTGCAAATGCTCCAACGAGAAAATCAGTCAGTCCGTCACCATTTAAATCGCCTGCACTGCTGACATCAAAGCCGCTTCTGTCGCCAGGCTCTTGGGTGGTCAGGCTAAAGCCGTCTGTGCCGTCCAGATCGTTCAGAAAGATTGTCATGAGCGCCGCGCCTTCGATGCAACTACGGATGCGTAGCAGTATCGCCGCGCTCGACTAACCCCGGCCTTCAGAAAATACTTTGGATTTGATCAAAAATGGCATGACCTAGGCACGGGTGAGGTGCGTTACCTCATAAGTAGAGGGAGGACGGTGCCATCATGATTGCTGCTTGTTCTAGCGGCGGTTTCGGCGGCCTCCGTCGCGGCGGTCCCCTGTTCCGCTGTCAAGTCCGGCTGTTTCAGCCTCGCGGCTATTGCCGTCGCTTGGTCCAGGGTTCAGGCGGCCACGGCGGTCGTTCTCGGCCGTGCAAGCAGGCGCCCCAGGACCTTCGATGCCGAGCGATGTTGCGGCCTGTTGGATCGTCCTTGTGGGGATAATCACCGGCGGCGTTGGGAGTTCGCCTAACTCGATCCGGGTGAATTCACCTGCCTGTGTCAGCTCAAAGCCTTGGCCAGACCTGGTTTCGCCACGTATCCATTCACCATAGACCAGCGTTACCTCAACAACTGTCGCCGAAAGCACGTTCACGTGGGCAATCCCGCCGCGGACGCCCATGGTTGCAACTGGCGTTTCAATATTAACGGCCCCATTCTTTGAAATGCGCCCGCCGACATACCGCATCAGCCCTTGTGACAGATTGATGGCCATCTGGCCCGTCCGGGTGTTCGGATCGTAGACAAATGCGTCAATCGTCAGCTCAGATTGGGCCGATACGGTTACTGCACTTTGGTCCAGCATCAATAGCTGTGCAGGCCCCATCGCGCCTGTGGTCACACGTTCTTGCACCACGAGACTGTGGCCAGGCACCAGGGTGCGCTCATTTAGTGATGGCGGTGTTGTCATCGTATCCGGCATTGCGGTTGCTGCGACGCCAACCGTCTTGGCATTCACGCCAGAGCCTGCCGTCAAGCTAAGGCAGATCAGCCCGGCTAAGGCTAGGCTTGATATCGTACGCATTGTTATTGGACTCCCGCCCGAACCGCTCTTGATCGCGGTTACGTATCGGAATGTCAGGTTTGCGTTCAGGAATACAAGGGAACTTCTGCTGGAATGTGTCTGATGTCACAGCACGGTCTTTGCTGGGCTGATGATTAAGGCGTTGTTTATGACCTCATTCACACGCCCTCGCAGTATTGTAAGAGGTGGTTGATCGGCGCGGCTGATAGCACTCTCCGAAGCATGGGGAGAAATGTGTGATGCGGGTCATAGCGACAGTTTTGGTATTGGTTGGCGTTCTATTTACGGCAGCGGCGGATGCAGCACCGGTTAGGGACAAAACGTTCCCATGGCGCACATGGGATGAATCTGTGTTCGAGGAAGCGCGCCGGGACAACAAATATGTCCTGCTGTCGCTGCAATCCTGGTGGTGCCCATGGTGCCACACGATGAACGAGAACACGTTTGGCGATAAGGATATCCGCGCTGAACTGGCCAAGAATTACATCACTGTCCGCGTTGATCAGGATAGCCGCCCCGATGTCTCCCAGCAGTATGAGCGCTGGGGCTGGCCTGCGACTGTCGTGTTCGGGCCTGATGGGACGGAAATTGTGAAACTGCGCGGGTACGTGCCACCGCCGCGTTTCATGGCGATCATCAAAGAAATCATCGTTGACCCAAGCCCCGTTCAATATGGCAGCCTTGGCGGTCCAGAGCGGCCTCTCTCCAAAGCAACGCAGCTTGGCGACGCAGAACGCGCCCGCATTCTCGGTTTCATGGATGAGATGTGGGATGAGGAAAACGGCGGCTGGGGCAGGCGTAGCAAATTCACCGATGGCCCAACATTCCTCTATGCACTCGAACGCGGTTTTGCTGGTGATGCTGAAATGCTGCGGCGTGCGCGCAAAACCGTTGATGGCTTTATGAAGCTGATTGATGCGGAGATGGGTGCTGTCGCACAAGTAAGCCCTTCCCACGACTGGACCGGTGCATTCCGTGAATTTCCGATGTTCGCGCAAGAAGCAGGCCTGACGGTGTTTTCCCAGGCCTATTCCGTTTGGGGCGATCCTGCGCATAAAGCCGCGGCAGATAAGGTCTATGCTTTTATGACCAAGACACTGACAGGCCCGAACGGCGCGTTCTACACGTCGCTGGGTTTGGCGGAAGGCAATCCGGGCGTTGATACCCGCCAATATGCCTGGGAAAACGGCATGGCTGCCAATGGCATACTGGCCTACTACGCCGCGACTGGCGATAAGGCGGCACTTGCAGCTGCGATCCGCGCGGTCGAATGGGTGCTGGCTGAACGCTCCCGTGGCGATGGCGGGTTCAATCACGCGGCTGAGGATACCGGCGGACCGTTCCTGGTGGATACATTGGCGATGGGCCGTGCGTTCCTGGCGCTCTACCGGTCTACTGGTGACAGGAAATGGCTGAAGCATGCTGGTCGTGCGGCAGATTTCATGGCGGCAACGTTCATCGACCCTGAAACCGGCGCATTCCTGGCATCTCAGCCCGATCCGATGTTGCCCAAACCGGCCCGGCAAAAGGATGACAATGTCTCTGCCGTCCGCTTCTTTAACCTGATGAAATATTACACGGGCGAGGATCGCTATAGCGCTATTGCAGAGGCTGGCATGGGCTATCTCACATCGCCCGCAGTGACGGACGCCCATTTTTTCCTGCCTGGCGTATTACTGGCGGAGCAAGAGCTCACCCATGAGCCGGTCAAGGCGACAATTGTCGGCGGCAAGGATGATGCGCAAGCGGCGGCGCTGCATTTGGCGGCGCTCGCATATCCGACAGAATACAAGCGTGTGCAGTGGTGGGATAAGCGGGAGGGTAAGCTGCCGTATCACGATGTGAATTACCCGGATTATCCGGAAGCAGCGGCATTTGCTTGCACCAGTACGTTCTGTTCCCTGCCTGTAACGGAAGTGGGCGGCGTTGCGGAGGCGCTCAAACGTCTGCAACGATAGGGGATCAACGTTGCAGACAGCAGGAGAGTATCCATGGAGCCGCGCAAGCCGACGGGCATGTATTTTGAGGATTTCGTCGTGGGTGAAACCTACACCACGCCCCGGCGGACGATCACAAGCACCGACATCGTGAATTTTGCCTGCCTATCAGGTGATTTCAATGCGCCCCATGTGGATTGGGAATTCTGCAAGGAGCAGCCCTATCAGGAGCCCATCGCCCATGGCCCGCTCGTCTTGGCGATTATGGGTGGGCTTCTTTGCCAAAGCGGCATGAATGACGGCACCATCGTCGCCATGCTTGGCACCGATGAGTGGCGGGTCAACTTGCCGGTGAAGCACGGCGATACCTTGGAGGTCGCAGTGAAAGTGCTCACCAAGCGGCGCACCAGCAGCGGTTCCAAAGGCATCGTCGAGTTTGCACGTGAAGTGCGTAATCAGCGCGGCGAAGCGGTGCACACAATGAAATCAACCAGCATGTATCTTTGCCGTGAAGCTGCTAGCGCTTAAAGGCTGCGGCTATACGAGTACCTATACAAGACCGTGGATCTTGGCAAACGGGTCCCAATCTGGGTCCCGCTTCCAGTCATATTCTGTGCTGTTAGCAACGCGCTCAGCATCCTCGGCGGAATATTCGCGGGCGATGGCGGCGAGCGCCATATCCATGCCGGCTGATACGCCTGACGACGTCATGATGTCACCGTCCTCGCACCAACGTGCTTGCTTAATCCAGTCAACCTTTGGACCTTGCTCCATTACCCATTTGAACGCGGCCTTATTGCTTGTGGCGCGTTTGCCGTCGATCAATCCGGTACGCGCCAGAAGGGCGCTGCCGGTGCAGACGGTCATGGTAAGTTCAGCTTTCGGCGTCATGGCTTTGATCCAGTCAATCAGGACGGGATTATCAACCTCAGGCCGTGTTCCTGGGCCACCCGGGATCAGCAGCATGTCGTAGCTGTCCCGGTCGCCGAAAGCGTCATCGACCACGGTCTGCGGGCCTTGGCGGCTGGCAACGGGATCGCCTGTTTGGGCGACCATGCGGATTTCGACTTCTTCCCCCATCATGCCAAACATTTCGAGTGGGCCGAACATGTCTAGCAGTTCGTAGCCAGGGAAAATGAGTGCGCCGAGTGTTTTAGCCATGATGTTCTCCTATGCGCCGACATTGCGGGCGAACTGGCCGCCATCGCGGAACCGCACCAAGTATGTTGGGGCGACGGCAGCAATCCCAGTTGGTTTGATGCCAAGTGCATCCAATCCTTCGGCACCGTCTGAAACGACATTGTCGCTTTCAAGCAAGGTCAATTGATCGCGCGTGATTGGCGCACCCGGAATGCATTCCATCAGCCCAGCGATCGGGCGGAGCAATGCCGATGGAATGGGCAGGAGCAGGCGCTTGCGGCCCGTTTCTGCCATTACATATTCCAGGACTTCCTTGAAGGACATCACGTTTGGGCCGCCAAGCTCGTACGTCTTGCCTGCCGCGTCTTCTGAACTTAGCGCTGCCATAACGGCATCCGCTACGTCGCCCACATATACCGGCTGAAACTTGGTGTTACCGCCGTCGATCAGCGGTAGGGCAGGTGCCAGCCGGGCCATGGCAGCGAAGCGGTTAAAGAAATCATCCTCTGGGCCGAAGACGACGCTTGGCCGCAGGATGGTCGCGTTCGGCATGGCGGCTTTAACCGCAGCTTCGCCCTTCGCCTTGGATTGCGCATATTTGCTGTCACTATCGGCGCTGGCGCCAATGGCGGACATTTGCACAAAGCGTTCTACGCCTGCGGCTTTTGCGGCCTCGGCGATGATGCCTGGTGCCTCGGCCTGGATGCGGTCAAAAGACTGACTGCCGCCTTCCGCCAAGATACCGACCAGATTGACCACATCGTCCGTGCCATCAACTGCCTGACGCACCAGGCGCTCATTGGTGACGTTCACGGCGAAGGGGGCGACTTGGCCAACGGCACCCATTGGCTTCAGAAATTTTGCTTTTTCTGCGTCTCGCACCGCGACACGCACGCGCGCACCCTCATTGGCGAGCCGCTTAATGACATATCGACCGATAAACCCGGACCCGCCAAAAACCGTGACGCTGCGCCCTTGAAAGCTGGATGCCATGACCTGAAGAACTCCCGCGTGGCAGAATGAAAGTGCTGGCGGCTTTATATCCTACGCTGTCGCATGCTGAAACCCGCGCTTGCTGTCGCGGTCCGAACCCTCTATCGAACGGCGTTATGCAAGACACATCACCGCCTTATCCTCGGCTCCGGCTGCTGCCAAAGCGCCACCGCCGCCTGAAACTCGGCCACCCTTGGGTCTATTCGAACGAGATGCAGCCGAACCCAGTGCTGAAAGCGCTGGATGCTGGCAGCCTCGTGACCGTTGAAAATGCCGCAGGCGAACCTGTCGGCACGGCGGTCTTTAACCCGAAGCCACTCGTCGTTGCTCGGATGATCTCCGCCAAGCCGGACGCTGCCTTAGACCAGGCTTATGTAGAAACGCGTCTGCAAGCGGCGTTGGCCTTGCGGGAGCGGCTATTCCAGGAGCCATTCTACCGCCTGATCCATGCAGAGACTGATGGCCTACCCGGCGTCATCATCGATCGCTACGGCGATGTGATTGCGGTGCAAATTAACACGGCAGCATTCGATGTCCGCCGTGAAATGGTGATCGCTGCTATTCAGGCTGTTCTGAATCCTCGCACGATTGTCATCCGCCTAGCCTCTGCCGCCCGGTTGATGGAAGGCTTGAAGGACGAAGACGATATTATCGTCGGCGATTTGGATGGCCCGATTGAGCTGCTCGAAAACGGCGTTGTCTTCCTGGCGGACCTGAGCGATGGCCAGAAAACGGGCTGGTTCTTTGATCAGCGCATGAATCGCGCTGCTGTCGCTAATTTGGCA
>CAJXVF010000129.1 GCA_913060845.1 uncultured Alphaproteobacteria bacterium
TGTATAAGAGACAGGGTGAGGCACCCATGAGTTGGGCGGCCTGGCAAAAGTCTTCCTCACGCAGCGACAGAAGCTTCGATCTGACTGCGCGGGCAAGGCCTGTCCAATCCAGCAATCCAAGGATGATCGTGATGCCAAAGTAGATAAGCACCGGACTCCAGGTGACGGGCAAGGCGGCGGACAAGGCCATCCAGAGCGGCAGTTCAGGGAATGACCGCACCACCTCAATCATGCGCTGGACGACGCTATCGACCCAGCCGCCATAATACCCGGCGAGACCGCCAAGGGTGATACCGATCATGAAGCTGATAGCGATGCCGAATAAGCCAACTGTTAGAGATATGCGCGCGCCATATACAATGCGGCTGAAGACATCCCGGCCCAATCGGTCCGTCCCCATAATGTGCAGCGCCCCACCTTCTGCAGGGCAGAACAGATGGAAGCGCGAGTTGAACAGGCCGAAATAGCTGAATTCATCGCTCGGGCAGAAAAAGCGAATTTTCTGCGGCTTAGCCGTGTTCTCAGTGTAGTTCCGCTTCATCGTCTTAAAATCGAGCTTCTTCGTGTACTCGTAGACGAATGGGCCAATGAACTCACCTTCATGCATCACATGGATCGATTGCGGTGGGGCATAGATATATTTGGAATTCCGCGTATCCAAAGCGTAGGGAGCGATCACCTCGGAAATGATCGCAGAGAAGTACATCAGCAGCAGGAACACGCCAGAGATAACAGCGAGCTTGTGGCGCTTCAGCTTCCACCACATCAGCTTCCATTGGGTGGCCAGGAAATAGCGTTCCTGCTCCGGCGTCAGTATTTCTACAGAATACGGATCGAACGGCTCTTTCGAGACATAATGTTCGATATTGTTCTTGGGGCCCGTGGGCTGCATGTCGCTCATTTCTCATTCCCCGCGCCAAGCCGGATGCGTGGATCAAGTGCGGCCAATGCAATATCCGATATCAGCACGCCAATGACGGTTAGCAGCGCCAGGAACATCAGGAATGATCCTGCGAGATACATATCTTGCGCCTGCAGGGCCTCAATAAGCATCGGTCCCGTTGTAGGTAGCGACAGCACCATGGAGACGATGGCGGCACCTGAAACGACTTGCGGCAACAGGTTGCCAATGTCAGCGATGAACGGGTTCAATGCCATGCGGAGTGGGTATTTGATCAGCAATCGGCGCGGCGTCAGGCCTTTGGCGCGACCCGTCACAACATACTGCTTCTGCAATTCATCCAGCAGGTTCGCGCGAAGGCGTCGGATCATGCCCGCCGTACCGGATGTGCCGATGACAATCACTGGCACCCAAAGATGCTGCAGGATTGAAACGAACTTGTCCCAACTAAACGGCTGATCCAGATAAACAGGGTCCATTAAGCCACCGATGGAAATGCCGAAATACACTTTCGCCAGATACATCATCACCAGCGCCAGTAGGAAGTTCGGCGTGGCAAGCCCAAGGAAGCCGATAAAAGTCAGCCCATGGTCGCCCCAGCTATATTGGTTGACGGCAGAATAAACACCAATCGGGAACGCCATCGCCCAGGTAAACAGGATGGTGGAGAAGGACAGCAGGAAGCTCAAATACAATCGGTCCCCAACGACGTCCGAGACTGGCAGTTCATATTCGAACGAATAGCCGAAATCACCCTGAAGCATCCCGAACAGCCAGATCAGGTATTGCTCCCACATTGGCTTATCAAGGCCGTATTGGGCGCGTAGAAACTCAACCTTGGCCTTGTCGACATCCATACCAGACGCAACGGCTTCATTGATCATGGTGGTCAGATAATCACCGGGCGGCAATTGAATGATGATGAACACCAACACGCTGATAGCGAGCAGTGTAGGGATCATCAGCATGACCCTGCGGGCGATATATCTGAGCATTGGCGGCTCCGTTACGGCTTACGTGCGTTTACTTAGACGCAAGCCAGAAGGTGTCAGGGCGGTAGCAACCAAAGTGCGCGCCCGGATCCCAGTTGTAATAGCCTTCATCTGGGATGTTTTGGAGGCGCGAATTGGTGACGACCGGCTGTAAGACGCCAGCGACAAGGCCAATCACATACACTTCAGACGTATAGAGGTCCTGCATGTGGTTCCAGATCTTGGTCTTACTGGCCTCGTCCACGGCATTCCGCCACTGCTTATAGAGCCCACTAAGCTGCAGAGGCACGGGCATATCTGCTATGTCGCCTGCTTTGCCTTTAGTTTCTACATACTGGCCCCATTTCGGCCATTGCAATTGCTGTTGCGATGTCGGTGCAAGCTCTTCCGGACTCATCAGCGCGTTCGCGAGGCCATTCTCCAGGCCGAACCAGATCGACATCTGCGTATCGCCAGTAAAGACCCGGTTCCGCAGCACATCCCGCTGAAGTGGCTTTGTGAACAGCGCAATGCCGGCCTTGAACCATGTTTGCTTGATAAGCTCGAGCACATCAGTTTCTTCGGTGCTTTCGCCAGCGCTTTCAACAATGATTTCCAATTTGCGACCGTCTGGCAGCATCCGGATGCCATCAGAGCCACGCTTCAGACCAAGGTGGTCCAGCAGCTTATTGGCCTTCTTCAGGTCAAACTCTGCAAAGGCCATCGCCGCTTTTTCGTTGTAGAGCGGGCTGCCCGGCAGCAATGCATTGCCCTGCGGCAAGGCAACACCGAAATAAACCACTTCATTGATCTCGCCACGGTCTGTCGCAAGCGACAGCGCTTGACGGAACTGTTTCTCCCGAAACAGTTTCCGCCATTCCGGATCATTAGTGTTCAGGTTCGGGTAGAGCGCCATATGTGAGCCCTTACCGGTCCGCCAAAGACGCGTTGTGTAACCGTAGCGTTCTTCGTTTTCTTTCAGGAACGGCGTGTTCTTGAACTGCAGATAGCGGCCCTGCAAATCAACTTCGCCACTACCAGCCTTTGCGGGGATCAGCTTACCGGAAACGATGTCCATATTGACCTGGTCGATGTAGGGCAATTGCACGCCATTAGCATCAACCCGGTGGTAGAAAGGATTGCGCTTGAAAACGAAACGCTCTGCCGGCGGCGCTGTTTGCGCGACCCAGGGCTGTAGCGTCGGCAGGTCTGGGTTGTCATTCTTATAGGCATTGTCCTTGCGATTATGCAGGGACGCCCAATTGCGACGCTTGTTGTCTTTTACGAGGACCGCAAGCTTATCTGGGTCCTGATATTTCCCATGGAATTGCTGCAGATAATGCTTCGGCGCGTAAATATACATCGGCGAAGCTTGGGCCAGAGCTGGGATGAATGTGGGGTTTGGCATGGTCCATTCGAGACGGATTTCTGTCTCAGAAACAATCGTTACCTTTGGCGGTTTGCCATCTGCCAACATCTTGATCGGCGGCCCGGAAGGCGAAAGCTCCGGGTTATTTGCGATGTCTTCCCACCAATAGCGGAAGTCTTCAGTCGTGAACGGATGTCCGTCCGACCATTTGTGCCCTTTGCGCAAGCGCAGCGTGAAGATACGGCCTTCCTCGACCGTATAATCCTTCAAGATGTCCGACACCAATTCAAGCCGATCATTGAAACCGACTAAGCGGGCATAGCCATACACCACCATCTGCCGGGTCTCTTTGGCTTTCGCCATCAGCACGCGGATTTCGCCGCCCGACTGCCCGGGTTTGGCACCCTCTCGGGTGAAGTCTGCAATGGATGGCTCAGCCGGCACCCGATCTGCCACCGGCGGCAACGCGCCGCTCGTGACAGCGCCCAGCAGAACGTCAGACTCTTTGTAAGTCATGGTAGCGGCGTTCGCGCTCGACAATCCAACTGCTAAGCTGGTAATCGCGGCAAATGAGGTTAAGGACCGGATATGCATGGCTTTATGCAGCCTCCTTCTGGTGTACCGCGACGCGGACGAAATGATTGGGCGCAACTTCTTCGAGCTTCGCCAGTGCGCCTGGCTGCAGCCCATAGGGTGCGGCCCAATTCGCAGGGTTCGACGCGCGCTCGCCCATCAGCTTGGCGAAGTCGAGCGGGTGATCCAGGTCTGGATTTGGCACGGCGGCCAGCAGGCCCTGGGTGTAAGGATGGCGCGGATTGGCGAAAAATTCAGCTTTCGGCGCAATTTCAACCAAGCGCCCGGCGCACATGACCGCAATCCGGTCCGCCATATAATCGACGACGGCAAGGTTATGGCTGACGAAGAGATATGTGAGGCCGAGCTTGCTTTGGAGGTCCTTTAGCAGATTCAAAATCTGCGCCTGAACGGACACATCCAATGCAGACACAGGCTCATCACAAAGGATGAGTTCTGGCTTCAATGCCAACGCCCGCGCGATGCCTATCCGCTGGCGCTGTCCGCCAGAGAAACTGTGGGGATAACGTGAGAGATGGCGATCATCGAGGCCGACAAGCTGCATCAGCTCACGCGCCATCTCTAACCGATACGCCGCGTCGCCGACCTTATGGATAATCATCGGTTCCAGCAGAATTTCACGCACTGTCATCCGTGGATTGAGTGCGCTGAACGGGTCCTGGAACATGTACTGCATGCGCTTGCGGTACGGGAACAGCTGCTTTGGCGACATGTGGGTCAGATCGATCTGCTTGCCGTCCACATTGAACAACACCTGGCCTTCATCGGGCCTCAGCGCATTCATAATCATCTTTGATGTTGTCGATTTACCGCATCCGGACTCACCCACCAAGCCTAAGCATTCGCCACGCTGGATTGTGAAGCCAACGTCATCAACAGCTCGGAACGTCTTCGCGTCGCCAATGCCATTACGGACATGGAAGCTCTTCTTCAGGCCCTGCACATCAAGCAGCGGCGGCTCACCCGGTTTGCCCTGCATCTCGATGTCAGCGAGCAAGTGCCCGGTCGTTGGCTTGATTTCACGAATGGGAACCAGCCGCTCGCCTTCTTTCATATCGAAGCGGGGCACAGCAGCCAGTAGCGCCTTCAAATATGGATGTTGCGGATTGCGGAAAATGTCTTTGACCGCGCCCTGCTCCATCACTTTGCCGTGGTACATCACGACCACTTCATCAGCGACGTTGGCAACGACGCCAAGATCATGGGTGATCATCAGCACGGCCATATGCAGTTCGGCCTGCAGGTCCTTAATGAGCTTCAGGATTTGCGCCTGAATGGTCACATCCAGCGCGGTTGTCGGCTCATCTGCGATCAGCAGGCTTGGTCGGCATACCAACGCCATGGCGATCATCGCGCGCTGGCGGAGACCACCCGAAAGTTCAAACGGATAAGCATCAACAGAGGTTTCAGGCGTCGGGAAGCCAACCAGCGCCAGCATATCTTGCACCAGCTTGCGGGCTTCTTTTTTGTTCACATCCCGGTGCAGCAGCAACGCTTCGCCGATCTGGTCGCCGATGGTGTGAACTGGCGACAGGGAGGTCATCGGCTCCTGGAAAATGATAGACACCCGGCCGCCGCGAATGTCGCGCATCTGGGCGGATTCCGGATTGAGCTGGACGATATCAACTGGCTCATAATTTGGGTCGCGCAACATGATCGACCCAGATGCAATCCGCGCATTGCGAGGCAGAATACCCATGATCGCCTGGGCTGTAACACTTTTGCCAGAGCCAGATTCGCCGACGACAGCAACCGTCCCGCCAGGTGGAATGCGGAAAGATACACCGTCCACGGCTTTGACGACGCCACCAGGCGCGTCGAACTCGACCCGGAGGTCGGTAACTTCGAGCAGATTGGTCACGGCGTCGCTTTCAGACATTGGCCGCATATTCCTCCGCGCCATCCATGTTCGGGGTCAGGCCCATGGCGGCGAAATTAACGTCAGCGCTCTCGGTCATCGTTAGGCGATGCTGTTCGATAGCGCGCACAACCCGTGTGGCCAGATCACGGAATTCAGTAACACTGGAATCAACTTTGATCGTCCCCCCAGCGCCATCCAGGCGTAGCTGCATCCATCCCGTCCCTTCGTCGGTCGCCGGTCCCCCCCGGCCCCGTTCGCGCTTCGTCGAAAAGTATCGAAGATCGACGCGCGTTATCTCAGTCCATCTTAGCGCGGTGCGCGACGCCCCTTCCGACCAAATCCCATCATCGGTGACAGCGATCACAGTTCTGTGACGACGCCATGTCGACCACGCAAAACTTAGGAACATCAATACGATGGCACCCAAAATCACGACCGCATAGATGTTTGAATGCGCATAAACCAAAGGAATCCCAAAGATCACAGCCCCCGCCGCCGCCTGGCCGTAGTCTTTGTACATGGCCCCAGAAGGGTAACTAAATCGTTGTTCTTGGCCAGTATCATGCGATTCGGTCATGCTTTCGCTCCAAAAATCGCAACGGATGACGGCCAGGACACACGCGGATCCGTAGCAAGCTTGGCGAGCAACGCCTTGAGTGTCGCCCATGCCGTGCGGTCCATCGCCAGATGATGCGCTAGAATGCCGGTCGCCTCCTCCGCGTCCGCAGCGCCGGTGCGCTTCGCAGCCAAGTGGGCGGCCAAACCAGTCGTCATATCCGCTAGGGCGGCACCCGTTCGGCCATCCCGCCAGCGAATCAAATCAACATGGGTATTGGTCTCAATAACGCCCGGCGCAGGCTGGTGAGCGGCCCGCGCTTTGTAGCGGGTAAGGCCAGAAAGGCCGGCCTCTGCAAGGCGTGCAACAAGGTCCGCGCCAACACGGTTCCACGGCGGCGCCAACACTGGCAGCGCCGCATTGCCGAAAAGCCCCGATA
>CAJXVF010000130.1 GCA_913060845.1 uncultured Alphaproteobacteria bacterium
GACCATCCCTCGAAAATGGAAAAACTTCCGGGACACCGTCTCAGACAACTTCCGCGTCATTACACACGAGAAGTTTCCGGTTCTGGAGTGAGCGCGGTATAAAAGTGCAGCACCCGTCACTAAACCAACCCAAAATCTCGCCACATTACGAAGATTTCATGCGGCTGAGAGGGCTTAGTTAGTTTGGCGTACCTATATAGGGGTCAGACACAGGGGCCTGAGGGTCTTTGAACACAGCATTGAGGATAGGTTCGCCATGCAGACGCCACCAAAATCAAATTCTGACCAGCGCAGCCAATACATGCCGGATGCGCCGCGCAAACATGCCATCCGGGCGAAGCGGCTTGGCATGGTGTCGCTGATGGCGCTCGGTCTGGCGGCGGGTGCCGCCTTGTTACCGCCAAGCATGGGGGCACCCGCCCCAGGTGCGGCCCATGCCCAGGCGATTGTACCTGCGAGCGGCCCGGCCAGTTTCTCTCCCGTCGTGAAGGCGGTCGCACCGGCTGTGGTGCATATTGAGGTGACGCAGCGAGACCCTGCAGCTTCCGACAAAGGCCCCAGCCTTGAAGATATGCCCCCCGGCATGCGCGAGTTCATGGAGCGGTTCTTTGGGGACCGTATTCCGAACGGGCGCCGGCCATCCCGCCCGACCACGGGCCTTGGCTCCGGCTTCTTTGTTGATGCGGAAGGCCATATCGTCACCAATAACCACGTGATTGCGGGGGCTGAAAAGATCCTCGTCACCATGAAGGACGGATCGAAGCTGGATGCAAAACTGGTCGGTACGGATACCCGCACAGATCTGGCGCTGCTGAAGGTGGACCGCAAGAAAGCCTTCCCCTATGTGGCGTTCGGCGATAGCGACCGCTCCGAAGTGGGTGATTGGATTGTGGCGGTGGGTAACCCGTTTGGGCTGGACCATACGGTCACGACCGGCATTATTTCAGCCCGTGGGCGCTCCATCGGCGCTGGCCCTTATGACGATTTCTTGCAGATCGATGCGCCCATCAACAAGGGCAATTCTGGTGGCCCGGCGTTCAATTTGTCTGGTGAAGTGATTGGCGTGAACACGGCCATCTTCTCCCCCACCGGCGGCAGCGTTGGCATTGGGTTCGCGATTCCGTCCAACCTTGCAAAAACGGTCATTGCGCAGCTGAAGGATGGCGGCACGGTTGAGCGTGGATGGCTGGGTGTTTCCATCCAGAATGTCAGCGAAGATATTGCGTCTGGCGTTGGGTTGGAAAAGGCTGAAGGTGCCATCATTGCCGGTGTTGCTGAGGATGGGCCAGCAGATAAGGCCGGCCTGAAAATCGGTGATGTGATCCTGGACGTGAACGGCGAGCGCATTGAGGAAATGCCGGAACTGCCGCGCGTCGTCGCTGGTGTGCGCCCGGACAGCACGGCCAAGATCAAAGTCTGGCGGGATGGCCGGATGCGCACGATTAACGTGAAAATCGGGCGCTTGCCAGATGAGAAAACTCTGGCTGCCGCCAATACCCGCGGGCCGGAACGGACATCGGGCGCGCTGGGGCTGACGCTGGCCCCGCTCGACGCCGCCTCCCGCCGTGCGGCTGGGGTGGATGCGGATACGGACGGCGTTCTGATCACGGATATTGAGCGGGATAGCCCGCTGGTAGAGAAAGGCGTTGAGCCCGGTGCCGTGCTGCTGGCCGTCGCTGGTGAGCCTGTGAAAAGCCCAAGCGCTGCCGCAGCCGCCATCGCCAAAGCCGAGAAATCTGGGCGGAGTGCGGTGCTGCTGCTGGTCCGCCAAAACGGCAATGACCGCTTCGTCGCTGCGACCCTCAAGAAAGGTTAACCGGCCGCTGATATAGTATCAGGGCGGGGACAGGCGTTGCGCCCGGTCCCGCCCGCGCCGCATTTTGGGGAGAAGAACCATGCGGGTTCTGGTGATTGAAGATGATGCCGAAGCCGCAGCCTATATGGTCAAGGGGCTGAGCGAGCACGGCCATGTCGCCGACCACGCGATTGACGCCGAAACCGGCCTCATTATGGCTGAAACCGCCTATGACGTGATCGTGCTGGACCGGATGCTGCCGGGCATGGATGGCCTGGCCGCCGCTGAAACACTGCGGGCCAAAGGTGATGCCACGCCGATCCTGTTTCTCTCCGCACTCGGCCAGGTCGATGACCGGGTGAAGGGCCTGCGCGCTGGCGGCGATGATTATCTGGTGAAACCCTATGCCTTTGCTGAACTGCTCGCCCGGATCGAAACCCTGGCCCGGCGCCGGGGGGATGAACCGCAAACGGAAATCAAAGTCGGGGATCTGGAGATTGACCTTCTGGGCCGCCGCGTCAGCCGTTCCGGTGAGAGGATTGACCTGCAGCCCCGCGAATTCAAACTTCTGGAATATCTGGCACGCAATGCGGACCGGGTGGTCACGCGCACCATGCTGCTGGAAAACGTGTGGGAATATAATTTCGACCCACAAACCAATGTCATCGACGTCCATATCAGCCGCCTGCGCGGCAAGATCGACAAAGGCTTCGACGCACCGCTGCTCCACACTGTGCGGGGTGCGGGGTATCGCTTGAGTGAAGCTGGGTGATAGAATTGGTGACTTGCCAGGATGTTGTGCAGGCAGACTATCTGATTTCTTGCAGGCCTCCCCCCTCACCCTGTTCCCTCTCCCCCAACGGGGGGAGAGGGCACGGTGAGGGGGGTGCTTGCCATAAAGCTGTATTTTGGCCGCAGGTCGCCCGTCCACAACCCGCCACCGCCTAGCCAATGGGGGGCCTTCGCAAGCTTATTCGCAGTACGGCGTTCAGGCTGGCTGCGTTCTATCTGCTGATCTTCGGCGTCTCATCCGCCGGGCTGCTAGGCCTTGTGTATTGGCGGAGTGCTGGGTTCACGGCGCAGCAAATTGACGAGACGATTGCAGCCGAACTGCAAGGCCTGAATGAGCGCTATCGCTTGCTGGGCATCCCGGGTCTGAGGCAAGTCGTGGCGGAGCGATCCGCGAAACAAAGCCAAAGCTTGTACATGCTGCTGAACCCGGAAGAGCGCCCGCTCGCCGGTAATATCAATGGCTGGCCAAAGACAGGCGTTATGCCCGGCGGTTGGATGGATTTCGAATATGACCTTGCTGTTGCGGGCCAGACGGAGCGCCGCCGCGCCCGCGCCCGGAAGATTGATATCGCGGGCGGGTTTCGCCTATTGGTCGGCCGGGATGTGCAGCAGCGGGACGAACTGGTTAGCCTCATTCAGTCCGCGTTTTGGTGGGCAGGCGGCGGTATTCTGGCATTTGGGCTGGTCGGTGGCCTGCTGGTGACGCGTTCGACGCTCCGTCGGATTGATGCGATGGGGGCGGCCAGCCAGCAGATCATGGCCGGCGATCTCTCCCGCCGGGTTCCGGTCAATGGCTCCGGCGATGAGTTGGACCGCCTTGCCGCCAGCCTGAATGCTATGTTGGACCGGATCGAAAATCTGATGACGGCTGTCCGCCAAGTCTCAAACAATATCGCCCATGATCTGCGCACGCCGTTAAACCGCCTCCGCGCCCGGGCCGAAGTCACACTGATGAGCGAGGCTGAGCCGGAGGCCTACCGGGAAGCGCTTGAGCGCACCTTGCAGGACGCCGACGCACTGCTCGGCACCTTCAATGCGCTCCTGGATATCGCCCGGCTAGAGGGTGCAGCGGATGCTGGGCCAAGCGACATTATAGATCTATCGGACATCGTGGCAGATGTGACTGAACTCTATGAACCCGTCGCAGAAGATGCTGGCATCACGCTTTTGGCCGAAGCGGAACCGGGTGCGGCGATGGTGATTGGGGACAAGCGGCTGCTGGCCCAGGCGCTCGCCAATTTGATCGATAATGCCATCAAATATACCCCAACAGGCGGTGCCGTGCGGGTAGGTGCCATAACAGCAGGCGGCCATGCTGAGCTTTCCATCGCGGATAATGGCCCCGGCGTGCCAGAGGCTGAGCGCGCGCGGATTTTTGACCGGTTCGTGCGCCTAGAAGCAGATCGCGGCAAACCGGGCGCGGGTCTTGGCCTATCGCTCGTCCGCGCTGTCGCCCAAATGCACAATGCAGACATCACCGCTGCAGACGCCGCCCCCGGCCTCCGTGTAACGCTTCGGCTGCCATCTGCTGCATAACGCGCTGGTTGTGCTACTTTGCGGCTCGAAAGCTGGGCGATGAATCTGGGCGACATAGCTGGAAGGTTAGAGCAGCGTGGGCATGATGTTGAGGCGGATAGGTCTGGCCTGCGCTCTCTTGCTGGGCGTTCCGAGCCAGGCTCTGGCGCAGTCTTACACAGACCCAAGAACCCCCAACCCGGGCGCTGTTGGCCGTGCGGCTTTTGCGGCTGGTGATTTCGCTAAAGCCGCACCATTGCTGGCGGAAGCTGCCCTTGGCGCGGATGTTGAGGCGCATCGGCTGATGGGTGACATCTATTCCGGTGGTCATGCCCCAGAAGCCAGTGTTCCGGGCGGGCGGGACGAGTGTGCGGCGCTGGTCTGGGATGATCATGCAGCACGCATGGGCGATGGCCTGGCGATGCGGCGGATGGCCAGGGCCTACCGCCGAGGCTGGGGCGTCAAACGGGATGAGCGGCTGGCCGCGCTTTGGGCCGGTTTCGCAGATGAAGCTGGTGCCGCCGCCCTTTTGGCGGACCCGTTCGCGCAGTCCCCCGATCCCATCGATAAGCCACGCTATATGGCGCAATCCGTGCTTGATCTTATCGGCGACGCAGGCAAGCCCGGGATATTGCCTGCAGCGGAAATCTATCTTGTTCCGCCCTTCCTTTGGAATGATCCAGACATCGCATCCGGTCTCCTGGAGCGTAGCCTCGCCCCTTGCGACGCCCGGGCGCCTGACGCACCCCGCGCCCAGCCTGAAGGCCGGGTGGCGGCAGCGCTGATGAAGGGCTTGGTATTGAAGGCTGTCGATAATGTGGCCCACGCCGCGCTTTTATTTTCAGACGCAATCTTGTTCGGCGGCGCGGTTCCGCCCAATTCCTGCGTTGCGGGCCTCTGGATGGAGCGCGCCGCCCGCTACGGGGACCCAAACGCCGCCTACCGATTGTCCCACTTACTGATCACCGCCTATGGCTTGCGTGAAGACACAGCAATCGCATTGTTCTGGGCTGAGGTCGCGAGACTTATTCCGGCAGGCATCAAAGATCCAGCCGACTGGATTGATTTCCTGAAAACGGAGCTTGAAATTCAAGTTCAGCTAAATGTTCCTGGCGATGAAGGCGTTCGTAAATATCAAGAATTACAGGAATCGATGAATAAACTTGCGCGCGATACCCAAGTAAGGCGGGCAATGCGGGCCAACAATTACATAATCTGGCGCGGTGTTGATGGAATTTATACGGAATATCAGTCGACGCGCGCCTATTCCTCCAATAGATTCAACTGTGACCGCAGCCCGCCGCGAGGACTATCTCCGTTGCACTGATGAGCCAGACAGTCAGGTATTCAATCTCGGTGGTGTGGAACCTAGGCCATTCCCCGATTCGAACTATGTCGAATCGGGGCCTTATACTAACGCCTATTTGGAGTCATATTGTTGGACGGCGCGCTTTACCGAAGATATCATAAATGACGCCGTTGATAGCGGGCCGACCAGCCACTTTGTCATTGCCTACAGATCACTCGCCATGCGATTGGCGCTTAGATTTGGGCTCGAAATTTGCCTTTTGATCAGAAGCATCGTCTGGCTCCGAAAGATCAGCTAATCTCCCCTTTTGCAATGAATCTCTGCGCTGTCTTGGCTGCTGGGGAAGAGTGGCGGCGGTATGACTGTATTGGGTGTGACGCCGTTTGCGGATATTCCGCTTTGGATGCTGGCGGCGGTCGCGGTGGCGCATTTTTGTGGGTTCTTGATCCGGGGTGCGTTTGGGTTTGGGTCCAACCTGCCGATCATCATTGCGACGACGTGGCTGCTGGGGCCGCACCACGCGATTCTGTTAGTGATTATGACGGCGTCTATGGCGCAGGTGCATTTGTTTCCGCAAAGCTTTGGCCATGCGAACTGGCGCCTTGCCGCCGCCCTCACGCTCGGCGTTTATATCGGCATTGGCATCGGAACCTACGTGTTCGTCTCGCTGGATGCAGACGCGCTGGCACCAATCTTGGGCGCGTTGATCATGACCGTCGTGCTGATGGACCGGTTTGACGCAATCCCCCGCCTCGCCCGTATTATTGACCTGCGGGCCAAGCCTTTGGTGGCCGTGCTGTCCCTGATATCGGGCTTTGTTGGTACGGTTTCTGGCGGCGGTGGCGACGATACGATCGAAGCCCAAACTGGCAAAGATGTAATTGATGCTGGTGCAGGGAGTAATTCGGTTTTTGCCGGATTGGGCGATGACACGATTACGGTTAGTGGGAAGAGTGGTTCGTATACAGACACGATTGATGGTGGCGCGGGGACAGACGCGTTAACGATTAGTTATACGGGTGTATCGAGTTTGTCTGATGTAACGATCAGTACAGATGGTGACTACACGGTGCTAACGGATAGCAATGGTGGGGCAATTAAGTTTAAGTCTATAGAGACGTTGATTGTAGGTAGTTATACCTATACTGAGAACACGACTGATAATACTTACTGGAGCTCAAGTGAGTATGTACTGCATATGTATGATCTGTCTCTTATACACATCTCCGAGCCCACGAGACCTCTCTACATCTCG
>CAJXVF010000131.1 GCA_913060845.1 uncultured Alphaproteobacteria bacterium
CGAGATGTAGAGAGGTCTCGTGGGCTCGGAGATGTGTATAAGAGACAGCCTTCAGGTCGAGCGGCGTAAGGAAATCGATGCAGCCCTGTGGTTCAGGCCGTGGCGGCGCGACGGCGTAGTAGACGCCGCTCAGGGTAGAGCCCGCATGAACGTGCGGCTTTTGATAATCATTGGCGTGGGTTAGGGCCGCCCAACTGACGATCTGAATATGGGAGGGCAAATTCTTCCGCCCCGTCACTTGGCGGATATAGTCAATCACCGCCTTGCCCACCATCTGCCGCGCTTCCGCGACGCCGGGCAGCGTGTCGTTATCGAAGAAGTCACCCTTGGTATAGAATCCGCCTTGGTGCGCGCGGTGCGCATCGTCAGATGTATTGTCTGCGGACATATTGCGGATGGTGTCCGCCAGCTTCGAATTCATCTCCGGCGTGCCTGCGTTCTTGCGCAGGAAGATTGGCGTCGCGAAGACTTGCAGCAGTGTATCGCCGAGCATGGCGGAAAATCCTATGAAACTGTAGCGGTTTACACGGACATCGTACAAAAACTCCGCTAGTAACGCCAGCAAAACCGCGACATAACCAAACTTCCGAAAGTTTCCGTGATGAATGATACCCCCGATCAATCTGCCACGCCCGAAGCCGACAAGGCTGCTGATACGCCTAAGCTGGAGCTTTCGGCATCTCGCGGGTTTGAAACCTGGCTGGCTGGTGCTGGGGTCAGCCTCGCGTTCACCACCTATCAGGCGGGTAAATTGTTCCTGTTGGGCGTACAGCCTTCCGGGCGTCTTTCGGTATTTGAGCGCACGTTCGAGCGCTGCATGGGCCTTCACGCGGACCGGGATACACTTTGGATGTCGTCTATCTTCCAGATGTGGCGGTTTGAAAACGCGCTCGAAGCCGGGCAGATTCAAGACAGTTATGACGCCGTTTACCTGCCGCAAGTCGCCTACACCACGGGCGATTTGGATATCCATGACGTTATGGTCGGCAAGGATGGCAAGCCCATCTTCTGCGCGACGCTGTTCAACTGCCTCGGCACGATCAGCGAAACCCAAAGCTTCCAGCCGATTTGGCGCCCACCCTTCATTTCCAAGCTCGCGGCGGAGGATCGCTGCCACTTGAATGGCCTTGCCGGAAAAGATGGTGAGCCCGCATATGTCACAATGGTCAGCCGGTCTGACGCGGTTGATGGCTGGCGGGATCGGCGGACCGATGGCGGCCTCGTCATGGATGTCGCGTCTGGTGAAGTTGTTGCGGACGGCCTTTCCATGCCGCACTCGCCCCGCCTGGTGGGCGACCGGCTTTATATGCTGAATTCAGGCACGGGCCAGTTCGGCTATGTCGATATCAATACTGGCAAGTTTGAAGAAATCACCTTCTGCCCCGGTTTTGCCCGTGGGCTATCGATCCAGGGCAAATACGCGCTGATCGGCTTGTCGATGCCGCGTGATAACAAAACCTTCTCTGGCCTGCCGCTGGATCAGGCGATGAAGGATCGGGATGTTGAGCCCCGATGCGGCCTGTTGGTGATCGATCTGGATTCAGGCGACGCCATTCACTGGGTGCGCCTAGAAGGCATCGTCTCCGAGATTTACGATGTGGCCATGGTGTCCGGCGTGCGGCGGCCAATGGCGATCGGCACGCGGACGGACGATATCCGCCGCATGATCTCCGTCGCGCCAAGTGAGTTTGACGCGTAAGTCGCCAACTGGCGCGCTGCTTGCAAAGACCTATGCAGGAAGGCCGTGCGATTGGGCACGGTTGACGACTGCAAAGGTTTCGATAGAGCGCATAAATGGCGATCAACGCACTCACATCATTGGGAAATACCGAACGTTCGGGCGATAGCACCCGCGCGGACGTGCGGCAAGCTTTGGCCCAGGCAAGTCGCGCCACAGGGGGCGATTTTGCCTATCTGGTGGCGGAAGCATCCGTCGAAAGCAGCCTGAATCCGAACGCGAAAGCCAAAACAAGTTCGGCAGCGGGCCTCTTCCAGTTCATTGAATCTACCTGGGAAGGCATGGTCGAGCGCCATGGTGCCAAGGTTGGTCTCGGCAAAGAAGCGGCTGCACTTGCCAAAGGCGATATATCTGCAAGGGACCGCCGCGAGATCATGGACCTTCGCTTCGATCCAAAGATTGCGGCCCGTATGGGCGCTGAATTCGCAGCTGAAAACAGGGATCACCTGCAAGCCAAGCTTGGCCGAGAGCCTGAAGACGCTGATCTGTATCTGGCGCATTTCTTAGGCCCAGGCGGCGCTTCCAAATTCTTGCAACGCCATGAAGCATCGCCAAATGCTGCAGCGGCAGACGCATTCCCCGCCGCTGCACGCGCAAACAAGAGCATCTTCTATCAAGGCGACCGTCCGCGGAGCTATGACGAAATCCGTGAACGCTTCAGCGCGAAACTTGCCGCCAGGGCCGATGATCTGGACGATGCGTCCGGATCTTTCCCGGTTCCAGGTGTCCTGATTCCCGGCCCATCGATCCGTGTCGTTTCTTCGGCACCTTCACGGCCTGTAATTATGGAGAAGGCGCCTGAAAAGACCGGCGGTGACGGTCCACCGCAAAGTCATGGCGACCCTTGGTTATCCACACTGATCACAGCGCAGCTATCCCGGAACAGCAGCTTGATGCGTGTCGGCGATTCCAGCCAAGCAAATAGCACAGAAACCTTCCGCTCCCTGATGGGTTAGCAGTCCGCTAACCAATATTCTTCATTATCCAGCAATCGCTTAACGATGCGCGGATTTGCTTATGGCCACTGATCTCACTCATACTGCTGCTTTGGTTGGCCTACGAATGCAGGTTGGATGCCCAGGAGTTGTGCGTGGACGATAAATCTGACGGCCCATGTGACGCACCGATGCGATCCCCTTCGGGGCGGAACCTGAGACCTGGCGCGCTCTCTGCTATCAAGCGGATGCTTTTGCGCCGCGCGCCTATTGGCGGCGCGCCCGCCCCAGCAGAATCACCGTACTCGGTTGTTGTCGTGTTGGGTGCTGCGCGGACCGGGACAACGCTCGTTGCTAGTTATTTGGCCTGGGCCAAGTCAACTCATCCGTTGGCGCGTGAGTCCTCACCCTTGTTGAACGCGATGGTCCAGCGCCAACGAATGTTCAACACAACAGAAGCCTTCGTCGGTGGCGCCAATCGGCGGATCGCAGATTCAGTGACACAGACCTACCTCAAGACGTTCAGCGATGAGTATTTCCTAAAGCAACAAGTTGGGACGCTGGTTTTCCGCAGCCCGGCTTTGACACGGTATGTTTTTGAGTTGCTCAACTTGATGAACTTCGCACCCACAAAATATGTCTGCTGTCTACGTGACCCGCGTGATGCTTGCCTCTCAATCATGGAATGGAATGCAAAGCTGGTGAGTTCTGGTTCCCGTCCAATTCTGCGCTGCCATGATGCGCACGAAGCGGCAGAGTTCTTTATGGGCTATTACAACCGAATGCTGCGCTTCCGGGATGTCATTGCGAAACGTGAAGTTATGTTCGTGAAGTATGAGGATGCAGTCAGTGCGCCCGAGCAAACCGTTGCGGCGCTCGGTAGCTTCACTGGTCTTGATCTTTCGAGCTTCAATCCTGCCGCTGGATGGCCAGAGAATTCCCACGATTTCCAAGCCGAGTGCGATTTGAACTTCGCTGTAACGCCGCTCTATGGAAAAGCCCCATCTACCGCACAGATCGGTCGACACAGTAGTGTTCTCAGCGATACAGATGTCGGCGTTATCGAAACGACATGTAAGGCTTATATGGACGAGTTCGGTTATGCGCCGGCTGCATCCGAAACCCCCATCACAACTGAAGCCGCCTGACGCTATTTCGCTGTCCACCCGCCATCGACGATGATGCTGGTTCCCGTCGTCATCGCGGATACGGGTGCGCATAGATAGACGCAGGCCCCGGCGATTTGGTCTTCTGTCGCCAGTTTTCCCATGGGAATTGACCCCAAAACGAAGGACCGGAATTCCGGGTTCTCCAGGAATGGCCCGGCAAGCGGGGTAGCGACGAATGTGGGTGCCACCGTATTCACGCGAATGCCGTGCTCTGCCAAATCAACGGCCATGGCTTTGGTCATGCCCTCCAGGCCGAACTTGCTCATGCAATAGGCACTGCGCAGCGGGCCGCCGACATGGCCCATCTGTGATGACATATTGACGATGGACCCTGGAACTTTCAGCGCCACGAACTTTTTGGCTGCCGCTTGCGCAACTGTGAATGCGGCGCGGAGGTTTAGATCCACAATCCGATCGAAGCTTTCGTCATCTACATCAAGTGCGTGCTGCGGATTGTTCCACCCGGCATTGTTGATCACGCCGTGGAGCGCCGCTAACCCGCCGATGAAGGTGCGGACGGCGGCGCGGTCCGTTACGTCCAAGGCTGCAATTTGGCAGGACCGCCCAGTGGATCCGACCTCAGCCTTGAGCGTTTCAAGTTCCGAAAGCGTGCGGGATACGGCGACGATATCTGCCCCGCTCTCCGCCAACATCAAGGCGGCAGATCGGCCAAGCCCGCGCCCGGCACCGGTTACCAATATGGTCTGGCCAGAAAGATCAAAGGGCGCGGTCATGGGTTTTCGGCTCCGAACATCTTTAGAAGTTGCGCTTGATCGCCGGCCTTTGCGGCGTTCAAGATTTTCTCTTCCTTCGCCTGGATGCCCCGCGCTGCATCCGGCGTCGCTTCCGCCAAATCATGGGGAATACGGGCGGCACCATTGCAATCCATATGGATCAGATCACCCGGCTTGATCAGTAACCCGGCGATGGTCACAGCCTGGCCGTAATCTACCCAATGCAGGCGGCCATGGCTGGGTTTTACGCAGGTTGCCAGGAACTGAAAGTTCGCAGGCATTCCGGCAATGTCACGAATGGCACCATCCGTCAGCACGCCAAGGCAGCCCAATGTTTGGTGCGCATGGGCCATGACTTCACCCCAAGAGGCTGCGGGGCCACGGGCACCATCAACATCCTGGGAAACGACGATCTTTGGTCCTTCTGCAGCAGCGACCGCCGCGTAATAGGCCCCGCGCCGGGCGTTCAGCACGTCTGCAGACTCTGTCGGCGGGCTGGTCGCGACCATCGCCGTCACGGCATATCCGACCATTGGGGCCATGTCGGGGAAGGCGCACATGAGCGGCTCTTTGGTGTAGCCGTAGTCGCAGAAGCCATCATCCAGCACTTCGAGGGCATTGCAGATCGTTGGTGTATCGAAGCTGGCGAGCTCATCCAGCAGGCTTTGGGGGTGTTGCATAGTTTAATGCTCCAAATTTGGGGTGCGCGCGTCTTCCAAGGCGCTTTTCAGCGCTTCTGCGAAAGATGCGCGTTCATCGTCTGTCAGGAACCGGCCAACGCCAATGCTGCGCCCGTGGGAGCGGAGCCGGACTTCTGGGATCGGCGCCTTCAGCGCTTCGGATGAAGGCACGGCGGTGATTTGTAGCCAGTTCGGCTGCATCCGCCATTCCTGTACGCGGCCATTGGGATGGACGCGGCGGACCAAAATCTCGTTCTCAAATAGCTGGACATGTTCAAACAAACGGCCCGCGCGATAGTTCATGCGGAAGGCCAGGAAGAACAGCAACACGTCCAGCCCAAAAAAGCCGAAGATCGGCCAAGCCCCCGCCGCTGCAAACACCAGCCCAAGCGTAAAACTAACCGCTGCGACGCAGGCCAGCAAAATCCAGAACCCTTGCACAGGCAAACTGCGATGGGGATATAGCGTCGCTTCGAAGAGCGGCTTATCGTTGGAAGTTGATCTCATGCCCGTTCTTCTAACCCGGAATTCGCCCCATGCCGAGACCTATGCCGAAAGCCGATGTCGTAGCGTTTTATGACCGGCTGCGCACGATTGACCCAGAGCCCAAGGGGGAACTGGATTATGTCAATCCGTACACGCTTCTGGTGGCGGTGGCTTTGTCTGCGCAATCAACCGATGTCGGCGTGAACAAAGCGACCAAGAATTTATTCACGACGGTCGATCATCCATCGAAAATGCTGGCGCTGGGTGAGGATGGCCTGAAGCAACACATCAAAACCATCGGGCTATATAATACCAAGGCCAAGAACGTCATCGCGCTCAGCCAGATGCTGATGGATGAGCACGGCGGCGAAGTGCCAGACGACCAAGCGGCGCTGGAACGCTTGCCGGGCGTTGGCCGAAAGACCGCCAATGTCGTCCGCAACATCGCCTTTGGCGCTCCGACAATGGCGGTAGACACGCATATTTTCAGGATCGGCAACCGCACAGGACTAGCGCCGGGCAAAACCGTTCTGGCAGTCGAAAAAGGCCTGCTAAAGCGCACTCCGATGGAATTCATGAACCACGCCCATCACTGGCTCATCTTGCACGGCCGCTATATCTGCAAAGCGCGAAAGCCCGAATGCTGGCGATGCCCGGTGGCAGACCTATGCCGCCACACGGACAAGGTGTCTACGCCTTAACATAACCGTAGCCTGAGGGGCATCGATGGTGGTTTATGGAAACAATCGCCTAACGCATCGAACCAAAATGGCAGGATCGTTGGTTCTGAATTTCTTCTACTGCATTATTTTCATGGCGTTCATGATTCCAGACGCAGCATTTGGTCAAGATATTAGAGCATCGTCCTAAAAATCTGAATCGGCGTGGATTCCCATATTAATGGAATT
>CAJXVF010000132.1 GCA_913060845.1 uncultured Alphaproteobacteria bacterium
TCCTGGCGGCACGCATGGCGGCTGAAAACGGCGAGCCAAAGGCGCTTGCCTTCGATATGGGCGGCACCACCGCCAAACTCACACTCATAGACAATATGGCCCCGCAATATGCGCGCTCGTTCGAAGTCGCGCGCGCATATCGGTTCCTGAAAGGCAGCGGACTGCCATTGCGCATTCCCGTTATCGACATGGTGGAAATTGGCGCTGGCGGCGGGTCCATCGCGCGCGTTGACGATTTACGCCGCATCACTGTTGGCCCAGACAGCGCGGGCGCTGCCCCTGGCCCAGCCGCCTATAGCCAAGGCGGCAAGGACGCGACGGTGACGGATGCAGATATTGTCATGGGCCGGATCGATCCCGCCAACTTTGCTGGCGGCAAGATGGCGCTGGACGGCGCAGCAGCTGAAACCGCCGTATCGAGTGCTGTCGGTGAAGCGCTCGGCTTAGATGCCTTGGCCGCCGCAGCTGGCGTCGGCGAAATCGTAGACGAGAACATGGCCAACGCCGCCCGCGTTCATGCGGTTGAAAACGGCAAGGACACCGAAGGCCGCGCGATGATCGCCTTTGGCGGTGCCGCGCCGCTGCACGCAGCCCGGCTTGCCCAGAAGCTAGGTATTCCCCGCGTGATCGTACCAAAGGGTGCTGGCGTCGGCAGCGCTTTCGGGTTCCTGGCGGCCCCCATCGCCTATGAAGTCGCTCGTTCAAAGCTCATCACCCTCAGCCCATTCGATGCGGACGGCCTGAACGCGCTGTTCGTTGAGATGCGGGGCGAGGCGGAAGCCGTTGTACAATTGGGTTCGGGTGATAACGCGCCCCTCGTTGAACGCCGCGTCGCTTATATGCGCTATCGTGGCCAAGGCCATGAGATCGCCGTACCGCTGCCTGCCGAACTTTACGGCAAGGATGATGCAGACATGCTGAAATCCGCCTTCGAGCGGGAATATGCAGCCCTCTTCGGCAGGATTATCCCGAAGTTGGAGGTCGAGGCGATTACCTGGACTCTGGCGCTAGCAACGGAGCAAGACGCCGTTGAGGCGCTGGCTGACGTGAGTGACACCGCAGCGCCCGATCCCATCGGCAATCGCCAAGTGTTCGATCCAGCGACAGGAACCGCCCATGAAGCCGCGATCTACACCCGTACCAGCCTGAATATTGGCGCTGGGTTACAAGGCCCCGCGCTGATTGTTGAGGACGAGACGACCACCGTCGTGCCGCCCGGCTTCGCCGCCCGCGTTAATGGCGGCGGCCATATTGTTTTGACCCGGAAGGAGGGCTGATCCATGCCCGCAAACGCCAATCAAGATGTGATGGAGCGTATTCGCCTACAGGTCATGTGGGACCGGCTTTTGTCCGTGGTCGAAGAGCAGGCACAAACGCTTGTCCGCACCGCTTTCTCCACCTCAACCCGTGAGGCCGGGGATGTATCCGCCGGTGTGTTCGATCTGGAAGGCAAGATGCTGGCCCAGGCTGTCACTGGCACGCCCGGCCACATTAATTCCATGGCCCGTGCCGTCGTTCATTTCATCCGCGAATTCCCCGTGGACACGATGAGCGAAGGCGATAGCTACATCACCAATGATCCTTGGATGGGAACCGGCCATCTGCATGACCTGACCGTCGTGTCGCCTTGCTACAAGGACGGCAAGATGGTCGCCCTGTTCGCCTGCACCAGCCATTTAGTGGATATCGGCGGGATCGGCCAATCGCCAGATGGACGGCAGGTTTATCATGAGGGCCTCTATATCCCGCTGCTGCCGCTGATGCGCAAAGGTGTGATGGAGGAATGGCTGCTGAAACTGGTTCGCGCCAATGTCCGCGAGCCGATTCAAGTGGAAGGCGATATCTACGCGCTTGCCGCCTGCAATGAGACCGGTGCTACGCGCCTGCTGGCGATGATGGCTGAATACGGCCTGAACGACCTAGACGCGCTTGGCCATCACATCATCACCGAAAGCCGCCAAGGCATGGCGGACGCGATCAACAAGATGCCGAAAGGCACATGGACCGCATCCATGCGGATTGATGGCTATGAGACGCCGATTGATCTGGTCGCAACGCTAACCATCGGCGACGGCGAAATTCTGGTGGATTTTGATGGCTCATCCGGCGTTGTGGACCGCGGCATCAACTGCCCCATGTGCTACACGGAAGCCTACACATCCTTCGGTGTGAAATGCGTCGCAGCACCCAATATCCCGAACAATGCTGGCACCCTGGACGCCATCATTGTGACCGCACCAGAGAACACGATCGTCAACGCGCCGCACCCTGCCGCAGTCGTCGCACGCTCGACCATCGGCCATATGCTGCCAGATGTGGTGTTCGGCTGTATCGACCAAGCGATGCCGGGCGTTGTTCCAGCAGAGGGCACATCCAACCTTTGGACAGTCAAGCTTGGCGCTGGCCATGGCATGGGTACGGCAGGCGTTGGGAAGCAAACGGCGTTCATGGTGAATTCCTTCCACTCAGGCGGTGCTGGCGCACGTCCCGCTCAGGACGGATTGTCTGCAACGCCTTACCCCAGCGGCGTGCGCAATGTGCCGGTGGAAGCAACGGAGGCGATCACGCCCATCGTTGTATGGCGGAAAGAATTCCGCACGGATTCAGGTGGTGCTGGCAAGCATCGTGGCGGCCTCGGCCAAGTGATGGAGATCGAGAATCGCGAAGACGCGCCGTTTGGTATTTTTGCAACGTTCGAACGCGTCCACTATCCGCCGCGCGGGCGCGCGGGCGGCGGCAATGGGGCTAATGGGCGGCTTAGTCTCGGTAAGTCCGGGACGCTCATGCGCAACAAAGGCTTCCAGACAATCCCAGCCGGGGAACGCCTGATTATCGAGATGCCGGGCGGTGGCGGCGTTGGTGATGCAGCAGAACGCGATACGGCTGCTATCGCGCATGATATCCGTGCTGGATTGATCACCAAAGAGGCCGCAAAGCGGGATTATGACTATGAGGGCGAATAAGGCATGACCGCTTTGATTGACGCCCAGGCTATCGCAGATTTCCAAACCAATGGCGCAACAGTACTGCGAGGCGTATTCGCTGACTGGGTGGACGTGTTGCGGGAAGCGGTTGATTTCAACGTCGCTAACCCCGGCCCTGATGGACGGTTCTACACCGGCGAGAACGGCGGTGGGCGGTTCATGACCGACTACTGCAACTGGACACGCATTCCAGGCTACCGTGACTTCATCTTCAATTCGAAGGCGGCAGATATCGGTGCCGCATTGATGGGTGCCGGCCGCGTACAGTTGTTCCATGAGCATGTGTTGGTGAAAGAAGCTGCGACAGACGTCACCACGCCTTGGCACCAGGATGCGCCCTATTACAGCGTCCAAGCGCAGAAAACGCTCAGTCTTTGGATTCCGTTAGATGAAATTCCGCGCGAGCGCACATTGGAATTCATCGGCGGATCGCACCTGACGGGCGCTGAATACCAGCCGCAACGCTTCAACGGCCAAGCGCTGAATGAAGGCGATGGCCTGCCGGTACTGCCTCATTATGACAGTGACCGCGCGGCCCATAACATCATGGGCTGGGCCGTCAGCCCCGGTGATGCCGTCGCATTCGATTTCCGGGTCGTCCACGGCGCGCCAGCAAACGACAGCCCATCCGCCCAACGCCGCGCATTCTCACTTCGGCTGGTCGGTGAAGACGCGACCTTCGTCCGCCATCAGGACAAGGTCACATCCCCGCCCTTCCCCGGCGTCACGCTACAGCACGGCGACGCCCTCAGCGGACCAGAATTTCCGGTCCTGCTGGAGACGCCGTAACGCTGCGAAGTTAGGGTTTTAGGCTGCGCGCTCAATCGCGACAGCCGTTGCTTCGCCGCCGCCAATGCAGATCGCCGCAACGCCTTTTTGCACGTCATGCTTCTGCATGGCCGTGATGAGGGCTGCGATAATCCGGCCGCCGGATGCGCCGACTGGATGGCCAAGCGCACAAGCGCCGCCGTGGATGTTCACTTTGTCCGCAGGCAGGTCAAATTCCCGCATAGCGGCCATGGGAACGACAGCGAAAGCTTCGTTGATCTCATAAAGGCCAACGTCATCCTTATTCCAGCCCGTCTTGTCATAGAGCTTCTGCATGGCGCCGATAGGAGCAGTCGTGAACCAGCGCGGCTCTTGGCTGTGGGTTGTGTGGCCGACAATGGTCGCAAGCGGCGTCAGGCCACGGCGCTCGGCTTCTGAGCGGCGCATCAGCACCAGGGCGGCAGCGCCGTCACTGATAGAAGACGAGTTTGCAGGCGTCACAGTGCCGTCTTTGGCGAAAGCAGGGCGGAGGCCCGGGATTTTTGAGATATCAGCACTGAACGGCTGCTCATCCTGGGAGACGACTGTTTCACCCCGACGGGTTTTCACCGTGAATGGGCTCATTTCGTCCTTGAAGCTACCGTCCTCATTCGCCGCTTTGGCTCGCTGGAGGCTGCGGATGGCATAGTCATCCTGCTGCTCACGGGTGAACTGGAAATGCTGAGCGGTAGCTTCAGCAAAATGGCCCATAAGCTGGCCTTTTTCGTAGGCATCTTCCAAGCCGTCACAGAACATGGCGTCCAGGAATTCACCGTGGCCCATACGCATGCCCTGGCGCGCTTTAGGCACCATGTAAGGGATATTCGTCATGCTCTCGAACCCGCCGGTGACTGCGACATCAACGGAGCCAGCAATCAGCGCGTCATGGCCCTGCATAGTGGCTTTCATGCCCGAGCCGCAGAGCTTGTTGATCGTTGTCGCACCAGCCGCATCTGGAATGCCAGCGAAGATCGCAGCCTGGCGCGCAGGGCCTTGGCGCTGACCGTGTGGCAACACGCAGCCCATGATCACTTCATCCACATCTGCAGGTGCGACGCCAGAGCGTTCCAGTGCTGCTCTGATAGCGGCAGCGCCCAGGTCTGGGCCGCTCGCGTCCGAAAGGACACCGTTGAAGCTGCCCATGGGCGTGCGGGACATACCGACAATGACGACGGGATCGTCAGACATAAGATTTCTCCTGAATTGAGGTTCGACGCCGACTATAGAGCCGGATTAAGTCGCTTGGAATAGAAGTACTCGACCGAACGAGAGAGGTCATCTATCGCGCGGGTGCGGCCATCGGTTTGATAACCAAGGCGCTCATAAAACCGATGTGCCGTTTGGAAGCGTGTATCGGTCCAGAGGATCATCTGTTCCGCGTCGCGTTCGCCCGCATGCTCTTCCGCCAGCCCAACAAGAAGGCTCGCGAACCCTGACCGACGCTGCAGGGGTGAGACGTACATCTTGGTCATTTCCCAGGCGATGCCGACATCAGACTCGATTGGCGCAGCACCCAGGCACCCGACGATTCTATCGCCCCGGATAACGCTCCAATGAATGCCACCCATGCCCTCGTAATAGGCCTGAATATCGTCCAGCGGTGCCATCTCACCATGGCGGTCATAAACGGAGCCCGGATAATCAGCCCAGCAGCGGGCGATCAGGCGGGACAGGCCATCGCCATCTTCAGCCCGGCTGGGCCGGATCACAGCTTCATCACTCATAACAACACCGCCGCAGCTAACCCAAGGAATGCCAGGAATCCAACCACATCCGTTACCGTCGTCAACAGCACCGTGGACGCGATAGCCGGATCAATCTTCATCCGCTCAAGCACAACTGGGATAGCGGCGCCGAATAGGCCGGCGGAGATCATGTTTAAAACCATCGCCGCGCCAATCACGCCGCCAAGCGCTTTATCGCCGAACCAAACCCAAGCCATGCCGCCCGCAAGCACGGCGAACAGCACCCCGTTCGCGGCACCCACAATTACTTCCTTGCCGACTAGCCGCAGAGCGTTGCCACGGCTTAACTCACGGGTTGCCAATGCGCGGACGACGACGGTAAGCGTTTGCGTTCCAGCATTGCCGCCCATGGAGGCGACGATGGGCATCAACACTGCAAGCGCCACGATCTGCTGAATGGTCGCATCAAACTGCGCGATGACCATAGATGCGAGCACCGCCGTCACCAGATTGGTCATGAGCCATGGGAAGCGCGATTTCGCCGTTTCCATAGCGGCGCGATACAGATCATCCCCGGATAGACCGCCCATGCGCATCATGTCGTCTTCGTGCTCTTCATCGATAACGTCAACGATATCATCAATCGTCACGACGCCGATCAGGCGGCCCGTTTCATCAGTGACAGGAACAGAGACTGTATCTTTCCGCCGGAACATGTCCGCCAGTTCTTCCTGGTCCATATCGACCGGGACCGGCGTTACGTCGTCATCCATAATGTCTTGGATATGCACGCCGCGGCGGCTCCGCAGCAATCGGGAAAGCGCTAGGGAGCCCAAAGGTCGATGGCGTGGGTCGACCACGTAAATATCGTAAAATTCGTCTGGCAGGTCGGGGCTGGAGCGCATGAAATCAATGGTGTCGCCAACGGTCCAAAATGCCGGGATCGCCAGCAATTCCCGCTGCATCAAGCGACCGGCGGAATATTCCGAATACTGCAGGCCACGCCGGATCAGAACGCTATCGGCGTCCGGCAAGCGGGCGAGCAGGTCCTCCCGCTGCGCTTCATCCAAATCGGCGACGATGTCCAGCGCATCATCACTATCAAGCTGTTGGACCTGTCTCTTATACACATCTGACGCTG
>CAJXVF010000133.1 GCA_913060845.1 uncultured Alphaproteobacteria bacterium
TTTCGACATTGGTTGATGCTTTGGCGCAATCGAAGCTCGGTTCAGCTGCTGTAGCAGCACCAGTTGCAAGGAACGAGGCGAACACCGTCCCCAGTACGATTAAACGTGTGCGCATGGCTTATCCCCAAATGTCGCTGACTAATGGGGAAAGCTTACCATGTTTCTAGGCGAGATTAAGGCGGTGGGCGAACTAGAAAGCGGCAGCGGCATAGCCTACATTCAAATGGTCACATCCGTGACATCACTGAAGGAGAACGGCAAATGGCAGGGGTTGGTGAAACGGCCCCCGGATTCAGCCTGTCGAACCAGGATGGCGCTCAAGTTTCTTTGAGCGACCAAGCTGGCAAGTATGTGCTGATCTGGTGGTACCCCAAGGCGGATACGCCTGGTTGAACGATTGAAGGCAAAGGGTTCCGTGACAGAATCCAAGATTTTCAATCAAATGAAGTCGTTGTGATGGGCTGCAGCTTCGATGCGCCCGGTGACAACAAAGCCTTTAAAGACAAGTTTGATTTCCCATTCGACCTGTTGTCGGACACGGATAAGAGCATGTCGATCGCTTACGGCGCGGCGAATGATGAATCGCCCCGCCCAACCCGGATTTCCGTATTGATTGGGCCGGACGGCAAGGTTGTCCGCCGCTTCGATACTGTGAAACCGGCAGAGCATCCAGAAGAAGTGCTGGAAGCATTGGCGCATCTATAAGCGCTGAGCGGTTATGACTGATGAAGGGCCGGTGCGGAACGAATCGCACCGGCCCTTTCTCTTGCCATCCTTGGGGGCGCTCCATATGGTCGCGCGATCATCTAGGGGACCAAGATAATGTCAGATCGTTTGGCGGGAAAATCCGCTGTCGTCACCGCTGCAGGCCAGGGTATTGGCCGGGCCATCGCTACCGCATTCCGAGACGCAGGTGCTAAGGTCTATGCGACCGACCTCGATGCCGGAAAGCTTGATGGCTTCATCGGTGTTGAGGCGCGCGCATGTGACGTGACATCGTGGGATTCAGTGCGTGCGCTGGGGAAAGAAGTCGGGACTCCGGATATTCTTTGCAATGTGGCGGGCTTCGTCCATCACGGCGACATCCTGACGGCGACGGAAGAAGAATGGGATTTCGGGTTTGATCTCAATGTCAAATCCATGTTCCGCACCATCAAGGCCTTCCTGCCTGGCATGTTGGATCAGGGCCATGGCTCGATCATCAATATGGCGTCTGTCGCATCGCACTTGGCGGGGGTTCAGAACCGATTGGTCTATGGTTCCAGCAAGGCGGCTGTCATTGGCCTGACCAAACAAGTCGCGCGTGATGTCATTGGCGCTGGCATTCGCTGCAACTGCATTGCACCCGGTACAGTACAATCCCCGTCGCTGGATGATCGTATCAACGCGTTTGATGATCCTGTGCAGGCGCGGAAAGACTTCATCGCCAGGCAGCCAATGGGGCGTCTTGGCACGGCAGAGGAGATCGCAGCGGCTGCGATTTACCTGGCCTCAGACGACAGCGCCTATACGACCGGAACAGTATTCGTCGCCGATGGCGGCTTGACGCTTTAATCCAAGGATAAATCCATGAATAAGATCGACCTTTCTGGCCGTCATGCTGTTGTCACCGGTGCAGCTCAAGGCTTCGGCCTGGCCATCACCGACCGCTTGCTCGCATCTGGCGCCAAAGTCTCCATGTGGGATATTGATGGTGATGAGCTTTCAGGTGCGGCTAGCAGCCGGGACGGTGCTACTGCCGTTCAGGGCGATGTGACAGACCCCGCATCCATCGATGCCGGTCTAAAAGCGAGCCGAGCCGCCAATGGCCCCGTTGATATTCTGGTCAACAATGCGGGGATCGCCGGCCCAACCGTTCCAGTCGCTGAATACCCTATCGCTGATTGGAAGCGGGTGATCGAGCTTGATCTGAACGCGGTATTTTACTGCGCCCAGGCCGTTGTGCCCGAAATGATTGAGCGAAACTATGGCCGCATTGTTTCCATCGCATCCATTGCGGGCAAAGAAGGCAATCCGAACGCTGCAGCATATTCCGCCGCTAAGGCTGGCGTGATCGCGTTGACGAAATCGCTTGGTAAAGAGCTCGCAGGCCATGACATTGCAGTGAACTGCATGACGCCGGCCGCTGCTAAAACCCGCATCTTCGATCAGATGAGCCAGGAGCACATCGACTATATGCTCTCTAAGGTACCTCGCGGTCGGTTTGTGACTGTTGAGGAAGTCGCTAGCATGGCGACGTGGCTCGCCAGCGAGGAAATGCGCTTCACGACCGGTGCCGTGTTCGACATTTCAGGCGGCCGTGCCACGTACTAGTGCCGATTGGGCAGGGCGATCATCGACGCGCCCTGCCCCTATACCGGTCTCGTCTGTTCGCAGGCAAAGAATGACCGAAATTGCTAGGTGTCAAACCGTGTAGGAAATCGCGGAGTAGTATTTCTTGGCATATGAGGCGATCAGCACTTTCTTATCGTTGCCGTTGATAATCCGCCGCGCGCCTTCCCAATCTTCTTTTGTGGCATTCAGGTAATCGCTGAACTTCTTGCGTGTGAATGTGCCGAGGATCATGCCTTCAAATAAGATCATCGTTGCGACTTCAACATCCAGGACAGCGTTGGCGGCATCCGATTGGATGTTAGGTCCAGCTTTAGACGTTTGCCCCAATCGGTGTAATTCACACGACCGGTGAGTTGCACAAACCCACGACCGTGGAACATGACTCCATCGCCGGGCTGTATATTGCCAAGCCGTTTTGCGACCCAGGGCCGGTCCCCTTCAATATCGTACATGCGCTTGAAGTAGGAATCTGGCCCATATTCCTTGATCGGCTGCATCTTGCGATCAACTTCGTGATGGGCTGTTGCCAGGGCATAAGCAAGCCAGCGATCATCTTTCTTGCTGTGCTTTAGCTCCCAATAATCCAACAGCACCGTCAGGCCGCTGACTTGCGACTGCTTCAGCTTGCCATCAAAGAGCCGTAGGCGAACCGTGTCAAAAAAGAACTTCCGATTGATCTTAGACATTGGTGATCTCCTCCAGTTGGGAGATCAAAAGTAGCGTGTTTTAAGTATTGCAGCAAGAACGAAATCGGAACGTCCCTATTTCCAGCGCAGCTTGGGCTCTAACCCAAAGCAGTTAGCTGCATTCATGCCCAGGATATTCCGCTTGGATTCTTCATCGATCCAGGGGATTTCGGCAATTACCCGGGGGGCATCAAAATCGAAATGCGGCCAGTCCGATGCATACAGCAGCTGGGTTTTTGCGTTGATCATCTCAAACGTCGCTTTGAGACCAACTTCGCTGGATTTCTCCATTGGCTGACACGTGTACCAGCAGTTCTGGCGCATATAGTCAGAAGGCATCTGCTTCAGCAGCGGCGCTTCTGACATGCGCATCAGATATTGATCATCCAACCGTTGCATAACAAACGGAATCCAGGACAACCCACTTTCAATCCATACGGATTTGAGTTTGGGGAAACGCTCAGGAATGCCATTCAGCACCCAGTTCGTCATATGGACGATATTGCACCAGGCGAACCCAAGGGCGTGCATGCCAAGAAAGCTATTGCAGGTCGCCAAGGACGGGTCTTGCCAATGGTAGCCAGCGTGAAAGGCAATCGGCTTGCCCGTTTCCTCAATCATGGAGTAGAGGCGCATATATTCATTCGCGTGGACGGGCTTATACCGCGTTGATGTCACGGTGAAGCCGATGACGCCCGGTTTGTCCGCAAACTCTTCAACGGTGCGGCAGGCTTCTTCCGGAGAGTTGAATGGCAGCAGCACAAGGCTTGCCATGCCTTCATCGCCTGGAAGAACACGTTCTGTCAGCCACTTATTGTAAGCGCGGGTCAGCAACACTTCCATGTCGGCTTGGGGGTGCATGCCGAGGAACAACATGGGTGTCGGAAAGACCACCATTTTATCGACGCAAAGCGCTTGCATGGCGCGGCGGGTCAACGTGACGTCACGATGAACGTCTGTCTCCTCGACCTTCTCACGCTGGCCGGATTGGTGCGGAATGCGCCCGCCAACATCCTGATACCGCAAACCAAGGTCGCCGTTCAGGCCGTAAGGCGGAGCACCAAACCGTTCCTTCTGGTACATCATAGCTTGATGGCGCACGACAGGGTCCTCGATATGCTCGATCACCTCGTGCCAATGCACAGTTTCCAGGTGATGCGCGTCGATATCGCAGATGAACCAGTCAGCAAAACCCATTTCGCGGGCATCACGACGTGCGGGGGCCAGATAATCCCGGGTATCGGTATAGACGTCCATTTCCTGGACGGGCATGGCCTTTGAGGGAACGATATTGGCGTCCATAGTCGCCTCCTTGGCTAGTCAATGCGGCGCCGAGCCTACTCTTTCAGGCTTTCTGGCGGTTGATCATGATAGTCCTCCGGGCGCCGTCTCGACCAGAGGCCGAATTCCATCGGCCCCATGCGGAGCGCCCGCAAAACTTCGGTTACGGCAGTCAATGCTTCTGTCGGCGTGACCACCTCGTCTGTGTAACCCAGAACGGCTTTTGGGCTACGTTGCTCGCCATCAGCTTTTGCGGCGTAGAGTTTGATGGCGGCAGTCATAATGCGCGCAACGGCAACATCCGAAACACGCCCCGCCTCGTCGTCAGCTAAAAGCGCCTTCGCATCTTGCCAAATTTTATCTGACATATCCTCGACGGCGGCAGCCGGGTCATTCTGTCGGGTGTCGTCATTCGACGATGGCATAGACATCCCCGTCCTGAACCTGTGTTGCGTATCCTTCCAGGCTCATGATGTCGACGTCTGACGCGCCGGCGAACTTGCCTGTGCGTATATCAAATTCCAGGCCATGCCACGGGCAAACGATGTGAACGCCATCCGCATCAAAATCACGACCTCGGCTTTTCATATCAGGGTCGAGCTTTTCAACCACTTTCTGATAGATGCGCCCCTGGCAAACCGGTCCGCCTTGATGGGGGCATAGGTTTTTGTAGGCATAGAAATCGTCGCCGAGCCGAAACACACCAATTTGCAGCCCGTCGATTTCGACAACGGTCTTGCCTTGATCTTCCAACTCATCTTCACGACAAATGCGAACTGTACGCACGCGGCTTCTCCATTCGGAATAATCCTTAGCGGACAGTCTAGTGCGGTCAAGGTTCAGGGGTCAAAGGTAGTGAATCAGCGCATGCTTGGCCCAGGGATCATGCTCATGTAGTTCTATATTCACCGCATATCTGCTTCCCAAGGACCAGCCATTGACCAATTTTCCAGATACGTCCGCCCTCAACATCCACTTCGCCCACAGCGCCTATCAGCTCGCCGATCGTTTTGCAGCTCGTAGGACTGGGATTCAGCATTTTCAGACATTTACACCCAAAGATACCCGCGCGCGGATTGGCGAAGGGCATGTACTTGTGGCGTCTGGGTTCTGGAAGAATGACTTTCTGGATGAAGCCAAGGCCCTGCAATTTGTGCAGGTTTGTGCGGTTGGCTATGACCAATTCGATCAAGCTGCCGTTAAAGCAAATAACGTCAAGCTTGCGAATGCAGCGGGTGTGAATGCCAATGCTGTTAGCGATCACGCGCTGGCGCTTATCCTCGGGATGACCCGCCTCACCCATATTGCGCGGGACAATCAGCGAAAGGCGCATTGGCGCCCGATGATTGCTGACATCTCCCGCCGGGAAGAAGAACTGCCCGGCAAAACGTTGTTGATCTATGGCACGGGCCAGATCGGTGGCCGGATTTCACGACTCGCCAAGGCGTTTGGCATGAATGTCATCGGTGTTCGGCGTGATCCGTCCAAGGCTGTGGAAGGTGTCGACGAACTCCATACTACCGACAAGTTCGTGTCTCTCTTGCCGCGCGCTGACATCGTCGTATTGGCTTGCCCGTTAACGCCAGAAACACGCAACTTGATGGACGCCAAAGCCTTCGCTGCAATGAAAGAAACCGGCTACCTCGTGAACGTCGCGCGCGGCGGATGCGTAGACCACGATGCCTTAGTCGCAGCAGCACAAAATAGCCAAATTGCAGGCGCTGGCATTGATGTGACGGAACCCGAGCCTCTCCATATAGACTCGCCGCTCTGGGGCCTTGAGAACATCCTGCTGACCCCGCATTCTGGCGGCGAAACCCGAATGTATGAGGACAACGTCCTCGACATCCTGATGGACAACCTGGAACGGATGGCTGCAGGCAACGACCTCCGCAATCAGATTGTTTGAAATTTGCAGGAACCTAACATCTGGAACGCTCACCGCTTGGACGAGGGGATGGCAGAGAATCTTGATGTATGCTGCATCTTTATGGTGTTATCGCATTCAAAATAATTCTTGTTGATTGTGCATGAGTTATTCGGTGAAATGGCACTCTTTAAGGAGAGTGCCAATGAATTCATCTGTTCCCGATTTACTCACCCAAGGCGACCCAGCACGCCTTTTTCCCGTCCTTGCCGACACCTCAAAAGAAGGCTGGGCGACATCTATTCTTCTGGCTTGCATATCAATTATTGATGAGCTGGGAGGTGAATTACTAAAAGGCACCGGCCAGCGGGTTGGCTGTTGAGCAAAGATTAAGGGGCTGGCCTAGCTAAGGGTTTCTGTTCAGAGGTTTGCCCACTTGCGTAATACTT
>CAJXVF010000134.1 GCA_913060845.1 uncultured Alphaproteobacteria bacterium
CAGGGCATCGTGACCTCCTTCGAATCTTCATCAATCCGATGGAATCACATCCCACTGTTATCACTCAACAACTTTTAAAACGGGCTCTAAGAGTTTAAGAGAAAGAATCGAATTCGAGAACGCATTGCGCACCTCTCACAATCACAAAAACAAAGCGTAACGAGCAAATTAGGGTCGGCAAGAATTCAAAGTTTCTGCTCTAAATTTAGATTTGCTTGGCTCCATTCATAAAAATAGCGCAGTAACTCGTGCTCGTTGCACAAAGTGCGGATTTTAGACCGTGAGAATGCACAAATGCTGCACTCTTCCGCTTATGCTCGTTCCGAAGTAGTTGCACTGCAGCGTTTGGCAGCACTGTAAAGGCCCGCTTAGAACACGGCGCGTCTTGAAGGGCGAACATAGTTTGCGGATGAGCAAACTCTTCTTTCTGCTCGTTGCGGCCATTCGAGCGAGCTGGGGTATTCCGTAAAGCAGGCTCCAAGTTGCCATTTACGCCTCTACGGATTGATCAGTCTAGCTTTAGTCCTGACGCGGCATGTACCAGCTTTGGTCTGCACCGGCACCGACATTGGTGATGCGGACATCCAGTAAGAACGGCTCACCAGCGGCTTGGGCGTCTCTGCCGCGTTTCATCGCGGCCTCAAGCTGGCTTGGGTCATCAACCCGCATACCGTCGATCCCCTGGGCTTTCGCGAGCATGACGAAATCGATTTCTGGGTCGCCAAGGAAGGTTTCGGGATAGCGGTTCTGGTCCGCCATATTACCGCCCCAAGCCGCAAAGTTGGTGCGGACGGTTTGGTACTGCATGTTGTTCCATACGATCGTCAGGATCGGCAGGTTATAGCGCGCCATGCTCCAGAATGCGGATGAGCTATACATGACCGAGCCATCGCCGATGCTCAGCGTCACGGGCCTGTTCGGCGCCCCTAATTGCGCGCCGACTGCACTGCCAGGGCCGTAGCCCAAGCTGCCGCCATAGGTGCGCACCATGGACCAGTCATTATCGCCATAGCCAAAGGGCATCAGGTGGTCAGCGGCTTTGAAGTTCTCGGACACCATCATGGTGTTGCCAGCCAAGGTCCGCGCCATCACATCACCCAGATATTCCGGATGAATGGGCGTGTTCGTCGCACGGCTTGCAGCTGTGCTTGCTTGGCCTTCCGCCCGCGCTTTGCTTTGGGTGATCAGCGCTTGTTTGCGCTTTTGGATATGCTGCAGATTGGCATGGTCTGGCTTCCACTGGCCGTTAATGGCTGTCAGTGTATTGCGGACATTGCCGAGCACATCCAGATCAACGGCGAAGGTTGACCCCAGCATGGATGGATCATGCCCAATGGCCATAATCGTGCCCGCATCCTGGAATTTCTCATCGGCGGCACCGGCGCGCGTGTTCTGGCGATATCCCACACAGAACACAACGTCATAGCCACCCTCCGGAATATTATCGATCATGCCGATATAGTTCGGGTGCTTCATGGGGAATGCGCCGTAATCGTAGAAACCAACGGCGGTCGGCAGGGCGTAATTCTCTGAAAGCTCCAGGATTTCACGGCCAGCACCTGCCGTGCGCACATCTGGACCAACCAGCAGCAGCGGGTTTTCGGCGTTCAGCAGTGCATCATGCATCTTGGAAATCGTGGTCTCGCGCGGGGTTTCTGGAACCTCCAGCGGGCGCGCGGCTTGGATCACGCCTTCGACATTCTTGGCATCCAATGCCGGGCTGCCAAAGGCTAGATATACGGGGCCGCTTGGCATCGACATGGCTTCTTTGAAGGCCCGGCGTGTAGCCAGCGGAATGCCCTTTGGATCCAGCACTTCCCAACGCTTTTTGGTCACATCCTGCACCGTGCTCATCTGCGAGAAACCGCTGGATGCACCGAGTGTGTTGTGGTCACCGAAGGACCCGTTGTCCCTAAGTGCAGCTGTCACCACCATCGGCGTGCCGTCAAAATAGGCGTTGAATAACTGGCCTGAGCCTTGCCGCGTTCCTGCCGCCAAATGCACATTGACGAAGGATGGTTTGTTGGCGGCTTTCGCATAGCCATCGGCTGCAGATAGCACCAGCGCTTCATTCAGCAGCAAGACCGGTTGCACGCCAGGTACCGTCAGGAAGGCGTCAAAGAACCCGGCCTCAGCGCTGCCGGTATTCGTGAATGCATACTCGACGCCCTGGGCGACCAATTGGTGCATTAGCAGCTCGCCGCCTGTACCGGTGACCTTTTTCTTCTCGCTCATCACGCATTCTCCCCCGCTGAATTACTTCTATGCTGAACTATAGGCGCCTATAGATTAGCCAAGCAATCCGCTAGTCTGATCACCCTTTCTGGAGATCGCCCGCCCATGAAACGCCCTGAACTGTACGATCCGCTGCCCATTGTTGACGCCCACCACCACCTTTGGGACTTAGAGGGCGATCTCACATATCCGTGGCTGACCAGCGGCGAACACGCTTATCAGGGCGATAACTCCGCAATCCGCCGCACATACCTGCCGGAGGAATATTTCCGCGATACGACCCTGCATAACGTCATCGCGACTGTGCATATTGAGGCTGAATGCGACCGGTCCCGCCAAGTGGAAGAAACTGCGTGGGTCTCAGCGCAGGCCGCTGCTACTGGCATGCCAAACGCCATTGTTGCCCATGCCTGGATTGATGAGCCGGATCCTGAAGACATCCTGGCGCGCCAAAAGGCGTTTCCCCTGGTGCGCGGCATTCGTACCAAACCCATCATCGCGAGCGGCCCAGATGACAGCGTCGCCGGGCAACCCCGCAGCCTGCAGGACCCGAAATGGCGGGCAGGGCTGGCCTTGCTAGAGAAATATGACCTCTCCTGGGATTTGCGCGTTCCCTGGTATCACTTGAGTGAGGCGGCAGAGGTCGTGGCAGAACACCCAAACCTCCGCATTGCGCTGAACCACACCGGCTATCCCATGGACCGGTCCGTTGAGGCGCTGGCCGTATGGCGGAAAGGCATGGAGGCGTTGGCGGCGCATCCAAACGTATGGTGCAAACTCTCCGGCCTGCCCGTACTGGGCGCGCCCTACACTGTCGCCAATAATCAGCCGATCATCCTGGACGCCATCCGCATTTTCGGCGTGGACCGCTGCATGTTCGCCTCCAACTTCCCAGTCGATGGCCTAAAAGGCAGCTGGGATCACCTCTACACCACCCACAAACGCTCTGTCGCGAGTTTCAGCCAAGCGGACCGGGAGAAGCTGTTTGCGAAGAATGCCATGGCGTTCTATCGGATTAAGATTTAGGGCGGTCTATAACTGCGGCGCGAGGCGCTTGCCGGGAATTGGCAGTCGGGCTTTCAGGACCTGCCCTGTGGCAGATTCTGTGATGTACATGTCGCGCATGTCGGGGCCGCCGAAGGCGATGTTGGTGGTCATCAGGCCTTGAGGGCATTGGACGCGGTAGAGCGGTTCGCCGATTGCGGAGAATACCCATATGCACCCGAGCCCGGCATGGGCGACGACAACACCGCCTGCGTCCGTCAGCGCTAGGCCATCCGGCCCACCAAGGCCGCCAGAAAGTTGGACGAAAATGCCGACTTTGGAGGGGCCGCCATCGGGCATGATCGGCATCCGCCACACGGCATTGCCGCGCGTGACGCCGATATAGAGGATGCGTTCGTCTGGGCTCAGCACCAGGCCATTGGGGCTTGGAATGCCGTCCAGGACGAGGCTGAGATGGCCATTGGGTGCCAGGCGGAAGATGCGGCCGGAAGGGTCTTGCAGGCCGGTTTGACCTTGGTCCGTGAACCAGATCGCGCCATCTGCTGCGACGGACAGGTCATTCACGCCCTTGAACCGCTCCAGCCGGTAGCGGGTGCAATGCTCGCTAACGATGCCGGTCGCGGGATCAATTGCCATTAGGCCGTGTTTGTAGTCGGCGACCATCAACGTTCCATCCGCCATGACCTTCATGCCGTTTGGTTCACCGTCATATTCTGCAACGACGGTCATATCGCCCGCTGGGCTGACCTTGAAAATACGGCCCCAGGCGATGTCGACGATGTAGAGATTGCCAGCAGCATCGAATGCCGGGCCTTCCAGGAAGCAATCGACCGGCGCGCCATGGCGGTTGATGACCGCCCATTCCGGCACTTGGCCGGTGCGACGCAGATTGTCCGGCACACTGGCGAACACTTCGGCCTGGATGTTGACGGCGGTTGTGAATGTCATGGGCGAAAGCCTGCGGGATTGAAACGCCTATCGCAACCTATTTCGGCGCGTAGGGGTTATCCGTCCGGCGCAGCACGAACCGGATCGGCGTGCCGGGGAAATCAAAGGTTTCCCTGAGTTCATTGGAGAGATAACGGACATATGTGTCTGGCATCGCGTTCTTGTCAGCGCCGAAAAGCGCGAACGTTGGCGGGCGGCGCTTGATCTGGGAAATATAGCGCACCTTGATCCGGCGGCCGCTGACGATTGGCGGCGGGTGCCGTTCCATCGCTTCAGAAAGCCAGCGGTTCAGCGCGCCGGTCGGCACGCGCTTGTTCCAGACGTCATAAGCTTCCGTCGCGGTGGAAAGAAGCCGATCCACGCGTTGGCCGGTTAGGGCGGAAAGGGTGGTCACCGCGATGCCTTTAACGTCCGGCAGGGATGTCATGATGCGGTCGCGGACACGTTGTAGTGCTGCTTCACGGTCCTCTACGGCGTCCCATTTATTCACACCCAGGATCAGCCCACGGCCTTCCTGAATAACGTGATGGGCGATGGTCAGGTCCTGGCGTTCCAGGCCTTGCTCCGCATCGATAATCAGTGCGGTGACGTCTGCGAAGCGGACAGCTTCCAGCGTGTCATCAACGGACTTCTTTTCAACACGGTCCGTAACGCGAGCGCGGCGGCGCATGCCGGCGGTGTCGAACAGCTTGATCGGACGGCCTTGCCATTCGAAATCAACAGCAATGGAATCCCTAGTAACGCCGGGCTCTGGCCCAACAAGGGCGCGATTTTCGCCCAAAATTTGGTTCAGCAGCGTCGATTTACCGACGTTTGGCCGACCAATAATCGCGAGGCGGATCGGGCGTTCTGGGTCATCGACAACATCGGCGTCAACGCCGCCCGCATCAGCGTTCTCGAGCGTGTCCAGATCACCAAACGGATCAATGCCTGCCTCTTCGATCAGCCGTTGGACGGTGTCGTAGAGGTCAGACATGCCTTCGTTATGTTCGGCAGAGATCGGCACAGGTTGGCCGAGGCCAAGTTCCCAGGCTTCGTGCATGCCAGACTCGCCAGCTTTGCCTTCGCATTTGTTAGCGATCAAGGCGACTGGCTTGCCAGCGCGGCGGAGAAGCTGGCCGAAGCTGCGATCTAACGGCGTGATGCCAGCGCGAGAATCGATCAGCATCAACGCGCAGTCGGCTTCGGCTAACGCGGATTCCGTTTGGCCCCGCATCGCGGCGGCCATATCGCCCGGTTCACGATCATCAAAACCGGCAGTGTCGATGACGGTAAACGCGAGGTCAGCCAAGTGAGCGTCGCCATAGCGGCGGTCACGGGTGACGCCAGGTTGGTCATCCACAATGGCCATACGTCGTCCGACTAGACGGTTGAATAGCGTCGATTTTCCCACATTGGGGCGGCCCACCAGGGCTATTTTCGCCATTATTTATAGGCCGCCAAAACGCCGTTATCGGTGAGGGCATACATGGTGCGGTTGGCGATAATCACCGGAAGGCTAGTACTGCCCGGCAGGCTAATCCGGTGGGCAAGCGCGCCATCTTCAGCTTTGAAGAACATGGCTTCACCCTTACCGCGCGTGACAATCAGATGCCCGCCCGCTGCAATGGGGCCCGCGTAGATTTCGGGACGCAGCTTATCGGGGTCGATATCGCCTGCGGCGGCATTCAAATCAATTGTCCATGCAATAGCGCCGTCGCTCCGGCGGAGGGCGGCAAGGTTGGGCTGGTCGGTGATCATATAGATGAAGGCACCTGCAACGGCGGGCGTTTCGTTGCCACCAATTGCACGGTCCCAGATCCGGGAGCCAGTGGCGAAATCGATACCGGCGGCAAGGCCCGCTGCGCCGATTGCGATGACTTCGCCATCTGCAATCACGGGCGATGCGCGGACAGCGGGAATAGCTTGCGCCACGCCCAGGCGACGGACGGCGGTTAGCGCATCATCCCAGGCAATCCGGCCATTCGCCGCCCGGAACGCCACGATCTCACCACTTGTTGTCGCGGCTACCACTGCGCCTTGACCGGCTGCGGGCGATGCGCCGCCGAGTAATGCAGCAGTCGCAGGCGGTGCCTGGAATGACCATCTGGTTTTGCCGGTTTCGGTATCTATCGCCAGCAAGCGGTTATCAATCGTGATGACGAACACCCGTCCGCCATCGACCGTAGGTGCTGCGCGAGATGGGGTTGGCAATGTCGCCCGCCAGCGCTCAGCGCCGGTTGCGCCATCAAGAGCGACCAGTTCGGCAAACCCAGCGGCGAAATATAAGACGCCATCAGCATAGGCCAGCCCACCGCCGAATCCGTCGTCTTCGTCTTCTGGTGTTGGGTCAGCGCGCCATACTTCGCGTCCCGTATCGGCAGCGACAGCGGTTATTTTACCGCCGGCATCTAAGCTGTCTCTTATACACATCTCCGAGCCC
>CAJXVF010000135.1 GCA_913060845.1 uncultured Alphaproteobacteria bacterium
GAACTATTGGCGGCGGAAGGGGCCGATGGGGTGTTGACCCTCCCGGCAGATGCGCCGCTCATTAAGGCGGCGGATATCGAATCCATTCTCGCCCGCCATCCATCAGGCAGACCTGCAATGACCATCGTGCCCGATCACGCACGGCGCGGCTCCAACTGCATTGTTTTGACGCCGGGGCCGCTGATTCCCTTGCATTTTGGCCATGTCAGCTTTGAGCCGCATTTGGCAGAAGCCGCGAAGCTGGGCCTTACGACTAACATTCTGGATGATTTGCCCCGTGTGGCACTCGACGTGGATACGCCGGAAGACTTAGCCGCAGCCCTGGCGACGGGGGCCAAATGCCGGGCGCAGGCGTTTGTTGATGCGCATGGGATTGCGGCTAAGCTCCCAAAAGGGCAAAATTAAAGCCTTCTCAGTGCTGTGAGCAATTTCAGGGCGATTTTTTATGACGGATATCCGTTTCAGCCTGTTCAATCGGGGCCAAAACCCTGTCGGCGATGACATGCACGCGCGGTTCCTGGAGGCTTGTGAACAGGCCCGCCTCGCGAACACGCTTGGCTTCGACACGCTGATGAAAGGCTCGCACTACAGCGCCTATCCGCTGCTGGATTTCCAACAGGTCCCGTTCATGGCGCGGATCATGGCTGAAGCACCGGATATGCGCCATTGCGCTGGCATTGTTTTACTGCCGCTGCACAAGCCACTGGATGTAGCCGAAACCTTCGCCAATATTGATGTTATGTCTGGCGGTAAGCTGATCTTCGGCGTTGGCATTGGCTACCGTGAGGTCGAGTTCCAAGCGTTTGGCACGACGACAAAAGACGCCGCCAAGCGCTTCGAAGAAAATCTGGAAGCCGTAAAACGTCTCTGGACCGAAGAAAAAGTCACCATGTCTGGCTCGCACTTTGAGCTGATTGATGCGTCATGCCCGGTCAAACCTTTGCAGCAGCCGCTGCCGCCTATTTGGGTCGGCGCGAATGCCGATAAAGCGATCAAGCGCGCGGCCAGGGTCGCAGACGCATGGTTCGTCAATCCTCATAACCGGCTGGATACGATTGAGCGCCAGATGGGCGTCTACAAGCAGGCGCTTGAAGACAACGGCAAACCAGACCTGCCGGAAGATTTCCCAATGATGCGGGAGGTGTTCGTCGCCAAGTCCCGCGATGAAGCCATGCGCCTGGCAGAGCCGTATTTGAAGGCCAAATATGACGCCTATCATGAATGGGGTCAGGCGAAGGCCATGCCGAAGGGCGATAATGATTTGGGCATGATGTATGAGGACCTTGTGAAAGATCGCTTCCTCTTCGGTTCGCCAGAGGAAATCTCAGAGCAGATCATCGATATCATTAAGCGATTTGGCGTCAATCATTTCGTCTTTGGCGTTCAGTATCCGGGCATGCCGCATTCTATGGTGTTGGATGAAATGCAGCTTCTGGCCGAAGAAGTCTTCCCAGCTGTGCGCAGCGGGGTTTGAGGGTGGTTGAAGTAATCACATCTGCCTATTGGGGAGTGATCTGACCCATGGATGATCTCGATGAAATCATCGCCGCTGCTGCTGGCGGTGCCCGGTTGTTCCATGATGAAGCGATGGCGCTTGCGGAAACGGGACCTGATGATCTGACGCCGTTAATGGCCGCAGCTGCCGCACTTCGTGACGCGCACTGGGGCGATAAGGTCTCCTACAGCCGCAAAGTGTTCATCCCGCTGACGCACCTTTGCCGGGACGTCTGCCATTATTGCACCTTCGCCAAGCCGCCGAAGAAGGGCGCATTGGCGTTTATGACGCCGGAACAAGTTTTGGCGGCGGCGCGCGCTGGCCAAGCCCAAGGCTGCAAGGAAGCGCTGTTCACGCTCGGCGACAAGCCAGAGTTACGCTATCGTGCGGCGCGGGAACATCTGGCAGAACTTGGTTACGCCTCAACGCTCGAATACTTAGGTGCGATGGCGAAACTGGTGTTCGAGGAAACGGGCATTGTCCCGCACTTGAACCCTGGCCTAATGACCGATGATGATCTGGCGGTTCTCCGCCCCGTTAGCGCATCCATGGGCATTATGGTGGAAAGCCTGTCTGAGCGCCTGACTGAAAAAGGCATGCCACACTACGGCTCGCCCGATAAAAAGCCCCAAGCCCGGATCGATACCTTGGAAGCCGCAGGTCGCGCCGCGGTGCCGTTTACAACAGGCATACTGATCGGTATCGGTGAAAACAGGGCAGAGCGAATTGAAGCGCTCCTGGAAATCCGCCGCGTTCATGAAGCCCATGGCCATATCCAGGAAGTCATTGTTCAAAACTTCCGGGCGAAACCAGATACCAAAATGCGGGATTGGCCGGAGCCGGATCTGGATGATCTGGCATGGACCATCGCAATCGTCCGCCTCGTCATGGGCGGGGCTATGAGCGTGCAAGCGCCACCGAACCTCTCCCCCGGCGGGCTCGCTAAATTGGTGCGGGCAGGCGTGAATGATTGGGGCGGTGTTTCCCCAGTAACGCCAGATTACGTGAACCCAGAAGCGCCCTGGCCGCATCTCCAACGCCTGACGGATGAAACGGCGGCGGCGGGCAAACTGCTGATCGAACGGCTTACGGTGTACCCATCCTACGCGCTGGACGCTGCCCGCTGGGTCGATAAGGCGCTCGCTCCTGCCATTCGCCGCGCTATTGATACAGAAGGCTATGCCCGGACAGACGCTTGGGAAGCCGGCAAGCCGCACGACCCGCCGCGAAGTGATCTAGATCTGCTGGCTGAACGGAAAGCACCGATTATCGGCTCCCGCCTGGCCCGTATTCTGGACAAGCCGTTTGCGGACAAAATGTTGGATGCGGACGAAGCGACGTTTTTGTTCTCCGCCCGTGGCGACGCGTTCTCCGCTGTGGCAGCAGCCGCAGACGCGCTCCGCCAGGAAGTCTCCGGCGATACGCTGACATATGTCGTGAACCGGAACATCAACTACACCAATGTCTGCTACTTCAAATGCCAGTTCTGCGCATTTTCTAAAGGTAAGTTGACGGAGAACCTGCGCGGCAAGCCCTATGTGCTCGATATGGAAGAGATTGAGCGCCGGGTGGCGGAGGCCTGGGATCGTGGTGCCACAGAAGTCTGCATGCAGGGCGGCATCCATCCCGCGTATACCGGCCAGACATATCTGGACATTCTGGCTGCTGTTCGCAGGGGCGCGCCCGATATTCATATCCATGCCTTCACGCCGCTGGAAGTGCGCCAGGGTGCGGAAACTTTAGGCCTGCCGATCCCTGAATACTTGGGCATGCTGAAGGACGCTGGCCTCAGCACACTCCCTGGCACGGCCGCCGAAATTCTGGATGACGAAGTTCGCGATATTATCTGTCCGGACAAGTTGAACACGGCGGAGTGGTTTGAAGTGATGCGCGCCGCGCACGATATCGGCCTCCGCTCCACCGCGACCATTATGTATGGCCATGTGGAGCATTACGGCCATTGGGCGACGCATCTTATGCGGCTCCGCCAAGCGCAATCGGAATCTGGCGGGTTCTCTGAACTGGTGCCGCTGCCATTCGTAGCCGAAGAAGCACCGATCTACCTGAAAGGCTTGGCGCGCAAAGGCCCAACCTTCCGGGAAGCGATTTTGATGCACAGTGTCGCCCGCTTGGCGCTTTTCCCATGGTTCTCCAATATTCAAGCAAGTTGGGTGAAATTGGGGCCAGATGGGGTTGCTGCAGCATTGAATGCAGGTGCCAATGACATTGGCGGAACGTTGATGAACGAAAGCATCACGCGCGCTGCAGGCGCTGCGCACGGCGAAGAGTTGGCGCCGCATCGGATGGAGGCGATCGCCCATGGTATAGGCCGACCGGTTCGTCAGCGGTCAACGCTTTACGGTTTTCCGCCAGAGACGCAGCAGCAGCGCGCCCGCCAGGCTGCCCCATTGGATGCGGTTATCAACCGCCCGGCCAAGGAGTATGAGCGCGCGTGAAACACTTTATTCGCGGCCTCAGTTTTGGTTTGATGCTGGCGGTATGCGCTAGTTTTGTGGCAGCGCCTAAGGTCGCCAATGCACAGGCGACCAAAGCAGTTGGCTCAAACACCGGCTATCCCTTGCCGCGCTATGTTTCGATCCGCAATGCGCCAGCCCATCTTAGGCTTGGCCCGAGCAAGGCCCATAAGATTGACTGGACATTGATGCATGCCGGTATGCCGGTGCAGGTCATCGATGAAGAAGGGCTGTGGCGGCAGGTGAAATTGTATGACGGCCTGCGTGGCTGGATGCACAAAAGCCTTCTGGTTGGCGCTCGGTCTCTGCTGGTCGTCAGCAATGGCCGTGCGACGATACACAATAAGGCGGACGGTGATTCTAGGGTCGTTGCTTATGCCGAGCGCGGCGTTATTCTGCGCACGCCTGAATGCACACCCCGCTGGTGCCGGGTGCGCAAAGGCGAAATCAAAGGCTGGGTTTCACGCCGCCAAGTGTGGGGCGTCGAAGCCAATGAGACATTCAAGTAGGAGCTTGTTTTAAGATGAATCCCGATGTTCAAGCGGCGATGCCGGAACTGGAAAAATGGATCGGCACGAAGCGCGTGGTCGAGGATGAGATGGGGCTAAGCTCCGTCCAGCGCGCGGCTGCGACGATGGATGTAGACCCTGCCAGTTTTAAGAATGGCGATCCCATACCGCGCCAATGGTTCAACATGTTTTTCCCGGATATTTGCCGGGATTCTGACCTTGGGCCGGACGGGCACCCGAATAAGGGCGTGTTCCTGCCACCAATCCCGCTGCCACGCCGTATGGGTGCTGGGCGTAGGGTACAGATCATGGGGAATCTGGTGGTTGGCCAGCCCGCAACAAAGACGGCAGAGGTCGCTGCGATCATTCCGAAGAGCGGTCGCTCCGGCAATATTTGCATTCTGACCATGCGCCTGACATTTGAAACGGCAGGCAAAGTTATCGCCATTGATGAATTCGATGCGATCTACCGGGAAGCCGTGCAGCCAGGTGCCAAAACCACCGCGACCCAGCCGAAAGAAGCGCCGACGGATAGCGCATGGCAGGAGGTCGTGACCTTCACTGAGGCCAAGAATTTCCGCTACGGTGCCGTTAGCTGGAACGCCCACCGCATCCATTACGATGCCGATTATGCGCGGGATGGTGAAGGCTATAACCATACCGTTCAGAACGGTGGCCTGACCATGCAGACGGTCACCGATATCGCCTGCAAGCATACGGACCGGATGATCACGGGCCTGAATGCGCGCCTCACCAAGCCAATCTGGGTTGGGGACACCATCACCGTTCACGGACGGGATGAGGATGGCGGCATTCTCTGCTGGATCGAGGACCAGCACGGCCATCTCTGCGCGGAAATGAATATCGGGTTTGAGTAATGGCTGGCGGTCCCCTAGAAGGCGTGCGCGTCATTGATATGACGACGATTGTCGTCGGCCCGATCTGTGGCCGCACACTGGCGGACCAGGGGGCTGATGTCATCAAAGTGGAGGCGCCGGGCGGTGACCTTCTGCGGTTGATGGCCAGGGGTGCCCGCAATCGCGGTATGTCCGGGAAGTTCATGAACTTCAATCGAAACAAGCGGTCGATTTGCCTGGATATCAAAAAGCCGGATGGGCTTGCGGCGATGAAAAAGCTGCTGGCCAGCGCGGATGTGTTCGTCAGCAATGTCCGCCCGGCAGCGCTGGAGCGGGCAGGCTTGGATTTCGAAAGCCTGCAAGCGATCAATCCACGGCTGATCTATTGCGGCATCGTCGCGTTTGGCAAAGGCGGTGCCTATTACAATCGCCCGGCCTATGACCCCATCGTGCAGAGTCTGTCTGGCGTTGCAGGAACATTCGAACGGGCAATCGGTGAGCCGCGGTTCGTGCCGATGGTGATGACCGATCACGTTACCGGTTTGGTCGCAGCGCAATCTATCGGTTTCGCGCTTTACCGCCGTGAAAAGACTGGCGTTGGCGAGAGCATTGAAACGCCGATGCTAGAAAATATGGCAAGCTTTGTGGCGTCAGAGCATTTGGCCGGGATTACCTTCGTTCCGCCCGCTGGGCCATCTGGCGATAACCGGCTGCTTAGCCCCGATTATAAGCCGATGCGGACCAAGGACAGCTACATTACCGTCCACCCCAACACGAATGCCCAAGCGGCGGCCTTTTTTGATGTGATCGGCAAGCCGGAACTGAAAGACGATCCGCGCTTCACAGATGCAGCGGCACGGTCTGAACACGCCGCTGAATTTTTTGAAATCCGCGCTGAGGGCCTGCTTCTAAAAACCACTGAGGAGTGGATCGAAATTTTCGCGAAAATCGATGTGCCCGCTGCGCGCTACAACACCATCGACGGGCTGCTCGATGATCCACACTTGAACGATGTTGGCTTCTTCACAGAAATGGACCACCCGACTGAAGGCCGCATCCTCAAAACCAAAACGCCAAATACCTTCAGCGGTGGCATGCGTGAAGATACGCGGCACGCCCCCCATATCGGCGAACAAACCCGCGAAATCTTGGCTGAACTCGGCTACGCGGATGGAGATGTTGAGGCGATGGTCGAAGCCGGCGCAGTTATCGAGCCAGCCTAGAGCGGATTTGGATCATTCCGGTTCATAGCCGCATGCAGTGAAGAAGCT
>CAJXVF010000136.1 GCA_913060845.1 uncultured Alphaproteobacteria bacterium
TAGAGAGGTCTCGTGGGCTCGGAGATGTGTATAAGAGACAGACTATAAAAGAAGCATCGCAGCTATGGAAGCGAAGCGATGTCCGTCAGGCATCTGAAACGGATGGTGGGCGATGACAGGCTCGAACTGCCGACATCCTCGGTGTAAACGAGGCGCTCTACCAACTGAGCTAATCGCCCAAACCTAAAGCCGTCCAGGAATACAGAATGAGCCATCTATACCAAAGTCGGCATAGATGGCTCTAATCCGTAAGACGGGCTTAGTTGACCGCGTCTTTAAGGCCTTTACCAGCCTTGAACTTAGGCTGCTTGGAAGCCTTGATCTGGATGGTCTCACCGGTGCGTGGGTTACGACCTGTGGAGGCCGCGCGCGACGCGACGGAGAATGTGCCGAAGCCAACAATGCGAACTTCGTCGCCGCCCTTCAGCGCATCGGAAACCGCATCGAATACGGAATCGACGGCTTTACCGGCGTCCGCCTTGCTGATGTCCGCGCCGTCGGCGACGGCTGCAACCAATTCGTTCTTGTTCACGTGTAGCTCCCTATCACTGATTTCGCCCGGGCCATTCCGAAAAAGCAAAATCCAATGTTTCGAATAGAGGGCAGAATACAGGCGGTTTCGGTTCCGTCAATCGACAGACTGCTTTTTTATCAACAGTCTAAACTGCGCATTCCGCCGCAGGTCCGTGCCCCAATGGCAGATCCGAGTCTACACCTGATAAGTGCACGCGCAAAGGGGCACCCATTTCACAGAGCGCCCCTTCGTAGATTTTCCGTCAGGCGGAAGGCTCTAGGCCTTAATGCGCAACGATTTCAGCACTAGCAGCCTTTGCAACAGCGGCATCGGCAGCAGCCGCATCCGCTTCAGACCATTCAACCGGTGTCGGCAGCCGGGTCAGTGCATGCTTCAGCACTTCATCCACCGTTTCGACAGGATAAATTTTAAGTGCCTTCAGGACGTTATCTGGAATATCCGCCAGATCTTTTTCGTTGTCCTTCGGGATCACGACCGTCTGCAAACCGCCACGGAGCGCCGCCAGCAGCTTCTCTTTCAAACCGCCAATCGGAAGCACCCGGCCACGTAGAGTGATCTCACCGGTCATCGCAACGTCAGCACGAACAGGAATGCCCGTCATCGCGGATATGATGGACGTGCACATGGCGACGCCAGCAGATGGGCCATCCTTGGGCGTGGCACCTTCAGGCACGTGCACGTGGATATCTTGCTTGGTGAAGTCAGGCGGCAAAATGCCATAGCGCAGCAGGCGCGAGCGGACGAAACTGCGGGCGGCTTGCACCGATTCCTGCATCACGTCACCAAGCTTACCGGTATGCGCGACATTGCCCTTGCCCGGCATGACAACCGCTTCAATCGACAGCAATTCGCCGCCAACCTCGGTCCACGCCAGGCCGGTTACAACGCCGACCAAATCTTCAAGCTCCGCCTTGCCATAGCGATATTTCTTGATTCCTGCGTACTTTTCCAAGTTCCGCTTTGTTACTTTGATAGAGGTTTTCTCGCCGGCCACGATCTCCCGCACGGCTTTGCGCGTGAGATTCGCGATCTCGCGTTCCAGGTTACGCACGCCAGCTTCACGGGTGTAGTAGCGTACGAGATCCCGGAGGCCGTCATCCGTAATCACCCATTCAGCCTTTTTCAGGCCATGGTTTTTGACCTGCTTGTCGATCAAGTGACGTTTGGCAATCTCAACCTTTTCGTCCTCGGTGTAGCCGGGGATACGGATGATCTCCATCCGATCCAGCAGCGGCTGCGGCATGCGCAGGCTGTTAGCGGTGGTGACGAACATCACGTCCGAAAGATCGTAATCAACCTCAAGATAGTGATCGGCAAAGGTTGAATTCTGTTCGGGGTCCAGCACTTCGAGCAGCGCTGACGATGGATCACCGCGCCAATCTGAGCCAAGTTTATCGATCTCATCCAGCAGGAAGAGCGGGTTGGAGCTCTTCGCTTTTTTCATACCCTGGATAATCTTACCCGGCATGGAACCGATATATGTGCGGCGATGGCCGCGCACTTCAGCTTCATCCCGCACGCCGCCAAGCGACATCCGCACGAAATTCCGCCCTGTCGCCTTCGAAATAGAGCGGCCAAGTGAGGTCTTACCAACGCCAGGCGGGCCAACGAGGCAAAGAATTGGCCCTTTGACCTTCCGCATACGAGTCTGAACCGCAAGATATTCAAGGATGCGCTCTTTGACCTTTTCCAGGCCATAGTGATCAGAATTCAGGACTGCTTCCGCCCCCTTCAGATCGCGCTTCACCCGGCTGGGCTTCTTCCAGGGGATAGAGGTCATCCAGTCCAAATAGCTGCGAACGACCGTCGCTTCCGCCGACATTGGGCTCATATTACGGAGCTTCTTCAGCTCAGCCTGAGACTTTTCCTGGGCTTCCTTAGACAGTTTGATTTTTGAAAGCTTTTCTTCGAGCTCAGCGATTTCATCTTTTTCGTCATCATCGCCGAGTTCACGCTGAATCGCCTTCATCTGTTCGTTCAGATAGTACTCGCGCTGGGTCCGCTCCATCTGGCGCTTAACGCGGCCACGGATGCGTTTCTCGACTTCCAGAACATCGATCTCGCCTTCCATGAGAGCGAATACACGCTCGAGCCTGTCCTTAGCGCTGACAGCCTCCAGGAGCTCCTGCTTCTCTGGAATTTTAAGGGCCAGATGCGCCGCAATCGTATCGGCGAGCTTAGATGGCTCTTCGATCTGATTGACGGAAACCAGCACTTCCGGCGGGATTTTCTTGTTCAGCTTAACGTAGGATTCGAACTGCGTGACGACCGTCCGCGCGAGCGCTTTTAGCTCCGGATTCGCATCATCATCGCCTTCGGTCAGCACATCGGCTGTGGCTTCAAAAAAGTCTTCGCGGCCCGTGAATCCGGTAATCTGCGCGCGATCACCACCCTCAACCAGCACTTTCACTGTGCCGTCGGGCAATTTTAGCAGTTGCAAGATCGAGCCGACTGCGCCGACGGTATAGATATCGTCTGGGCCCGGATCATCAACGCCCGCATCTTTTTGCGCGGCAAGCAGAATCCGACCGTCACCATTGGTGACTTCTTCCAGGGCGCGGACGGACTTTTCACGGCCTACGAACAAAGGCACGATCATGTGGGGGAAAACTACGATGTCGCGCAGCGGCAGGACCGGGAAGGTATTGGAGCCTGTCATGGATTTGGCATTCCTGATGTGACGTTCAGTCGGAAGCATGACGCTTCGACAGGTAACAGATGGTTTAAGTGGGCCTGAAAAAGCAATTATTCAAGTCCAAAACCGTGTTTAAGCCTGAATGAGCCCCATTGAAACGCAAAAACCGGGCTCGAAAGCCCGGTTTTCACAATTCAATTAAGTCTGACATGAGCGCGAGCGCCCATAAATCTGCTTATGACGCCATATCCGGGCTCGCAGCAGTCTCATCTTCCGCTTCGGCATAAGCATAAAGCGGTTGAGCACGGCCCTCGATGACTTCGCGATTGACGATCGCCTCGTCCACGCCTTCAAGGCTTGGCAGATCGAACATCGTTTCCAATAGAATTTCTTCCATGATGGAGCGCAGTCCACGAGCACCAGTTTTCCGCTGGATCGCCCGCTCCGCTAGCGCTTCAAGCGCATCATCAGTGAAGGTCAGCTTCACATCTTCCATCTCGAACAAGCGCTGATACTGCTTGACCAGAGCGTTTTTCGGCTTGGTCAGAATTTCGACCAATGCGTCGACGTCCAGATCACTCAGCGTCGCCAGAACAGGCAAACGACCAACGAATTCAGGGATCAGACCGAACTTCAGCAGATCTTCTGGCTCAACTTCAGCCAGCACTTCACCATGCCGACGCTCTTCAGGGGAGCGTACATCAGCGCCAAAGCCCATGGCTGTCCCCTTGCCGCGAGCAGAAATAATCCGCTCCAGGCCAGAGAACGCGCCGCCACAAATGAACAGGATGTTCGTCGTATCCACTTGCAGGAATTCCTGCTGAGGATGCTTGCGGCCGCCCTGAGGCGGCACAGAAGCGACGGTGCCTTCCATGATCTTCAACAGCGCCTGCTGCACCCCTTCGCCCGAAACGTCCCGGGTAATCGAAGGGTTATCAGACTTGCGGCTGATCTTATCGACTTCATCGATATAAACGATACCGCGCTGCGCTCGCTCAACGTTGTAGTCAGCAGATTGCAGCAGCCGCAGGATGATGTTCTCAACATCCTCACCAACGTAACCAGCTTCGGTGAGCGTCGTTGCATCCGCCATTGTGAACGGAACATCCAAGATGCGGGCCAGCGTTTGGGCCAACAGCGTCTTGCCGGAACCGGTCGGGCCGATGAGCAGAACGTTGGACTTCGCAATCTCGAGCTCGCCGTTCTTAGCGCCGTGATTCAGGCGCTTGTAGTGGTTATGCACTGCAACGGAGAGGACGCGCTTGGCACGGTCTTGGCCAATCACATAGTCGCTGAGCACTTCACAAATCTCAGCCGGCGTCGGAACGCCGTCCTTAGATTTGACCATGCTGCTCTTATGTTCTTCGCGGATAATGTCCATGCAAAGCTCAACGCATTCATCGCAGATGAATACAGTTGGGCCAGCGATCAGCTTGCGCACCTCATGCTGGCTCTTCCCGCAGAAAGAGCAGTACAGGGTGTTCTTGGAATCGCCGCTGGATGATTTGCTCATATGAATTCCATTCGGCCCACGGTAAGTCGCAAATCTTATGGTAAACGCTCTGTCAAGCCCTGTAAAACGCCGTGGCTGCGCTTTGAAGGCCTAAATCACGTAGCTAAGGAGCCCTGTGACCGCACTTACCCCCGGTGCCTGCCAAGAAACCGTAAATATGGGTGGAAAAGGTTCCACCCAATTCACTTAACCGTCACCAGCGCCAGTTTTTTCTATTCCTCGTCGTCTGGGCTGCCCGGACGCTCAGTCACCACCTCATCGACGATGCCAAATTCTTTGGCTTCTTCGGCGGACATGAAGCGATCGCGCTCCAACGCTTCCTCGACGACCTTAAGATCCTGACCACAGTGCTTGACGTAGATTTCGTTCAAACGCTTGCGAAGGCTGAGAATTTCACGGGCGTGAATTTCAATGTCTGTCGCCTGACCGGAGAATCCACCGGACGGCTGGTGCACCATGATGCGGGAATTTGGCAGGCAATAGCGCTTGCCGGGAGCACCGGCCGCCATCAGCAGTGAGCCCATGCTGGCTGCTTGGCCAATGCAGAGCGTCGCTACGGGTGCGCGGATATATTGCATGGTGTCATAAATCGCGAGGCCCGCCGTTACGACGCCGCCTGGTGAATTTATGTAGAAGGAAATTTCTTTGTCCGGGTTTTCCGCTTCCAAGAATAGAAGCTGAGCACAGATCAACGCCGACACTTCGTCATAAACGGGGCCGGTCAGAAAAATGATCCGCTCCTTGAGGAGCCGCGAATAAATGTCATATGCACGCTCGCCGCGGTTGGTCTGTTCGACCACCATCGGCACAAGAGCGTTCATCGTCGGGGTTTGGGTCGCCATGCTGGAAAACAGGGCGCGGGGATCAGAGGCTGTGGGATCGAACGCGGTCATGCGGCTCAGAGGCTCCAGTTATAGGCGCGGGGTATCGCGCTGACATTCGCCGCCGCATGCCTAATTTTTGGTTTAATTAGGGCGATTCGGCGGACAATTCGAAAACGGTACAGCATTCACGCAGCAACTTGGTAAACAAGTTTGGCAAACAAGTTTGGCAAACCGTGATGCAGTACCGATCAAATTGCGCGCCAACCGTGAAACGTCAAGCGGCGCTGCCGCCAGCAGCGGCATCATCGTCCTCAGCCAACTCTTCAGCTGTCGCCGGACGCTTTTCAACTTTGGCAAGTTCCAGAATGAAATCGACGACCTTTTCTTCCAAGATCGGTGCCTGCACCTGACCAAGCGCCTGCGGGTTCTTCTGATAGAACTCGTAGACCATCTGCTCTTGGCCGGGGAAACTTGCGGCCTGGGCGCGAATTGCCTGGCTGATGTCCTGTTCGTTCACCTGCACGTTGTTCCGCTTGCCGACTTCAGCGAGCAAGAGACCAAGGCGGACCCGTCGAACAGCCAAAACGCGGTACTCAGCTTCAAGCTCTTCGTCCGTCTTGCCTTCACGGACTTCTTCAGCGTTGTCGCCTTCAAGCTGCTCTTTAACTTGACCCCAAATCGCTTCGAATTCCTGCTCAACCAATGTCGGCGGCGCATCGAATGTGTGCGCTTCGTCCAGCTTGTCGAACAGTTCGCGCTTGGTGCGACCGCGAGCGGCTTCTTCGTAGGATTTGGAAATCCGCTCAGCGATCTGTGTTTTCAGTGTCGCTAAATCTTCCATGCCAACGCGCTTGGCCAGCTCATCATCAATGGTGGGAGCGGCTTTTTCTTTAAGACCATGCACTTTCACTTTAAACACGGCGGCTTTGCCTGCGAGGTGCTCAGCGCCATATTCTTCAGGGAACGTGACGTTCACTTCGCACTCATCGCCAGCGGATGCGCCAACGAGCTGCTCTTCAAAGCCTGGAATGAAGCTACCAGCGCCCAATTCCAGGTCATAGGCATCTGCCTGACCACCTGGGAATTCCTGTCT
>CAJXVF010000137.1 GCA_913060845.1 uncultured Alphaproteobacteria bacterium
ATAAGAGACAGGACCGATTGAGGCCGTGACCCCCAATTCAGCCTCAATCCGGCTGACCAGACTGGCCAGAACCCCGGCGGGAGGCTGCCTAAATAAACGGCGCGAGCCAGTGAGATCGAGGAACGCTTCATCGATGGAGGTTGGTTCGACCAGCGGCGTAGCGCTCTCCAGAATGGTGCGAATTGCCCGTCCAACTTCCACATATTTTGCCATGTTAGGGCGAATCACGACCGCGTCTGGGCACGCCTTCAATGCTTTAAACATCGGCATCGCGGACCGCACGCCGTAACGCCGGGCTATATAGCAAGCAGTAGACACCACACCGCGTCGCCCGCCACCAATGATCAGAGGCTTGTCCAGCAAGCTTGGGTCGTCGCGCTTCTCGACCGTTGCATAGAACGCGTCACAGTCGATATGGGCGATGCTGAGGTCTTCAAGTTCAGGGTGCGCCAAAAGACGGGCCGAGCCACAACTGGCGCAGCGGGCGGCCTTGGGTTTGACGTCGGCTGGATCAAGGGTGCCGCATTGGCGGCAGAGCATCGGCATGGCAGGTCCTTTGCGCTGAATAATGATAGCGCGGCAAAGGCCTGACGGGTAGGCTTGGGCATCCTAATTCCCAACCGAATGCGAAAGTGACTAAAGCGCCATGCATTATTCCGGATTCTACTTCCCGACAGATTACGGCATCGACCCGCGCGAACTGGCGAAGGCGATGGAAGATCGTGGTTTCGAATCACTATTCTTCCCTGAGCACACGCACATTCCGGCAAGCCGCAAAAGCGCTTTTCCAGGCGGTGGCGACCTGCCGAAACGTTATGTTCATACCCACGACCCGTTTGTGACTTGCACCGCTGCTGCGGCTGCCACGACGACGTTGAAAGTCGGCACAGGCATCTGCCTCGTCCCGCAGCATGAGCCTATTGTCACGGCCAAGGCTATCGCGAGCCTGGACTATTTCTCCGGTGGGCGGTTCTTATTCGGCATCGGCGGTGGTTGGAACGTTGAGGAAATGAATCATCACGGGGTCGAGTACAAAACGCGTTTCAAGCAGATGCGTGAGCATATCCTGGCGATGAAAGCGCTCTGGACAGAGGAAGAAGCGTCATTCGACGGCGAATTCGTGAAGCTGGAAAAGACTTGGTCCTATCCAAAGCCAACCCAAACGCCGCATCCGCCGATTCTGCTTGGCGGTGAAACGGACTACACCCTGAAGCGGGTCGTCGACTATTGCGATGGCTGGTATCCACGCGCGACGAAGGACTTTGATCCTGCTGTCGCAATGCAGCGCCTTAAGACACACGCTGATGAGGCGGGGCGCAGCATGGATGAGCTGACGGTATCCGTCTTCCGAGCGCCTGCTGATGCGCAAAAGCTTGCCAGCTATCATGATGCTGGGATTACCCGTGCAATCTTTGAAGTCCCAGATGCGCCGCGTGATGAAATTCTAAAGCAGCTAGACGCCTACACGAAGATTATGGCTTAGCCAGCCTTTGCATTCTCATCGGCTTGCGGAATGTCCGCGAGTTCGATGGGGATGCCTGGTTCCCGCTTTGCTGTTTGAATGACAGGGAATGTTGTCACGCGGATGACGTCCTTTGTGCCAGTCAGGCGCTGGGTCAAAGCGTTCTCATCCGCCGTGTTCCGCGCAACGAGGCGGAGTAAGAAATCTCCACCGCCGCGCACCATGTGGCATTCCCGAACTTCCGGCCATTCAGAAACCATCGTCTCGAACGCCTGCAGCCGGTCGAGTGCCTGGCTTTCTAAGCCAATCAGCGCAAAAAGCTCAGCCTCATAGCCAAGCTTCGGGCCATCTAGCTCTGCGTGATAGCCCCGGATGTAACCGTCCTCTTCCAGGGCACGTAGGCGGCGAAGGCAGGGAGGCGGGGAGATGCCAGTGTTGGCCGCTAGTTCAACATTTGTCATCCTGCCGTTGTGTTGCAGATCCGACAGAATACGCAGGTTGATGGCGTCCATTTTCGGCATGTCTTGGTGGTTCCCTGTCGAACATCGCGCTGTTTTCAGAGTCTCGTCACATTTTTGTCTGCTATGATGTTATACAGAGATCATCAGGCTGCACAGGTTGCCGCGGCGCCGTGTGCACCATACCTACGACACATACATTTCTTGATACGCTGAGGAGCCGGTTTCATGGCGACTGAATACAAGACACAGGTTCTGATTATCGGCTCCGGGCCTGCGGGTTATACGGCTGCCATTTATGCTGCGCGCGCAGGGCTTGAGCCTATGATCGTCCAGGGCTTGGCCCCGGGCGGCCAGCTGACCATCACTACAGATGTAGAGAACTACCCCGGATTCGCTGATGTGATCCAAGGCCCCTGGCTGATGGATCAGATGCGCGAGCAGGCGGAGAAAGTCGGCACCAAACTTGTGTTCGATTTGATCTCCGACGTGAATTTTGATCAGCGGCCATTTGTATGTACCGGTGATTCGGGCGACGTATTCATTGCCGTATCGGTCATCATCGCAACAGGTGCCGAAGCAAAATGGCTTGGCATTGAGAGCGAACAGAAGTTCCAAGGATTTGGCGTTTCAGCTTGTGCCACCTGCGATGGATTCTTCTTCCGCGGCAAAGAGGTGCTTGTTGTTGGCGGTGGTAATACGGCCGTAGAGGAAGCGCTCTATCTCACCAACCATGCCTCAAAGGTGACGGTCATTCATCGGCGTGAAGAATTCCGTGCGGAGAAAATTCTGCAGGACCGATTGTTCCGTAATCCCAAAATCAAAGTCATTTGGAACACGGTTCTGGAAGAAGTCGTAGGTGGCACGGATCCACTGGGCGTAACCGGTGCCAAAATCCGTGACGCCAAAACGAATGCTGTCAGTGAGATCAACGTGGATGGCGTGTTCATCGCTATCGGGCATCGCCCCAACACGGATGTCTTCAAAGGCAAGATCACCATGGACGGCGAAGGCTATATTGAGCCGATAGACGCCACGACCCGAACGAACGTCACCGGCGTATTCGCTGCAGGCGATGTGCGTGACAAAGTCTACCGCCAAGCTGTAACGGCTGCGGGGCAGGGCTGCATGGCAGCGCTGGATGCTGAGAAGTATCTGGCGGCACTGGAGGACGCACCGACCGTCGCCGCGCAATGATGCGCTCACGGATGGATTGGGACAAACTACGTGTTTTCCATGCAGTGGCGGACGCTGGCAGCTTCACGCATGCCGGTGAAACGCTGAATCTTTCCCAATCCGCCGTATCACGCCAAATCCATGCGCTTGAAGAAAGCTTGGATGTTGTGCTGTTCCATCGGCATGCGCGCGGCTTGATCCTGACAGAGCAGGGCGAGCTTCTGCACGCCAATGTGCGGGATGTCTTTCATCGCCTGGCGATGACAGAAGCGATGCTGACCGAAAGTAAAGACAGCCCTGAAGGCCCCCTTAAGATCAGCACCACGGTGACATTTGGTTCGACATGGCTGACCAGGGTCATCAAGAAGTTCATTGCTGATTATCCGACCGTGCAGGTCAGTCTGATCCTGACGGATTCGGACCTTGATATATCGATGCGTGAAGCCGATTGCGCGATCCGGTTTACTGCACCAACACAGCCTGACCTGATCCAGAAGCATCTCCGCACAATCCGCTCACGGCTCTATGCGTCGCCGGATTATCTTCGTGAACACGGCATGCCGACGTCGATTGAAGACCTGGACGGTCATCTAATCGTTTTTGGGGACGATACGCCTGCACCCTCGCCAACGATCAATTGGCCGATGCAGCTGCGCGTTCATGATCATCAGATTGAGCCGGTGCTCCGCGTCAATAATATTTACGGCATGTACCGGGCTGTTGCGTCGGGGCTCGGGATTGCCTCATTGCCAAGCTATATGGCGCGGCTGAGTTCTGAATTGGTGCATGTGTTGCCGGACATGGTTGGCCCGGAGGCAGATATGTACTTTGTCTATCCAGAAGAATTGCGGGATACGAAGCGTATTAACGTTTTCCGGGATTTCTTAATCAGGCAGATCGCCGAATCCTGGAACCCGATTGCGCCGCGCGCGCATGAAATGAAGGCTCGGGCAGGAATGAAGCAATTGGAGCCGTCGGGTGACTAACATATTTTGAGCCATGCGATTTTTGCATGGCTCGTGCCCCCAAATAAGACTGGTGGCGCAACGATCGGATTCCTATTTTATTAAAGGATCGTTGATGAAATGGTCCAGCAGGTGTTGAGCGCGGCTTTCGGGCTTTACTCTCACTGTTGAACGTCTCCCAGACGTTAAGCCTCCCTGTTCAATTCTTGCCGGGCCTCATAGCCCGGCATTTTTTTGAGTTTTTCCCTATATTTGCGATCTTTGGATCATTCAAAGGGCTTCCAAGGATTGCATTGGACCTGCATAATGTGAACGTGGGCATCCGCCCGTCACAAGATGAATTCCGATTTCGCAGGAGCGCCCTATGGCGTCAAATTCTGATACGTCCGTTAATCTTGATGCGTTGATGGTTGATGAGCCGCCAGTCGGGCGTATCCGTGGTGCTGTGCGAACGATCATGATCGTCTTCGTAATCGCGGCATTGGTTCTGAATGTTAATAAGATTCAGTTGATTAATTTTATATTGGATAATTTTACGCCAGCGGCCTTTTTTACCTGGTACACGCAGAATATTTATGAGCCAACACTAATAATTGATACATCGTACTATTATGTAATTATTGGACTATTACTATCTCAAGTTTTCTTAGTCTATCCATTTTCTAAAAAAGAGGCCAATCATGTACCCTATTATGATTGGGTATTATTTGCTCTAACAATCGCCTGTTCTGGCTTCCTTGCCTATAACGGCGAGCGGATCATTCAGGAGGGCTGGGATATTCGGGCTCCGCTGGATGCTACGATTATCGCAGGTGTTATCTGCATGTTGTGCCTGGAGGGCGTGCGGCGTGCAGGCGGCGGCATTATGTTTGGCGTTTGTATCTTCTTCTTCTTCTATCCACTTTTTGCAGAATATATGCCGGGCTTCCTTTGGGGACCAGAATCAGAGGTCCAAGAATTTGTTCGCCAGCATGCGATGAGTTCTGAAAGCATCATTGGCGTGCCAATGCGGGCGGTTACCAACCTGCTCATCGGGTTCCTTCTGTTCGGCTCAGCACTGGTTGTGACGGGTGGTGGCGATTTCTTCCTGGCCTTCGCGACATCGCTATTGGGCAAAACCCGTGGCGGTCCGGCTAAAGTGGCGATCATTTCGTCAGGGTTCTTCGGCTCGCTTTCTGGCTCCGTCATCTCGAACGTTGTCACGACTGGTAAGATCACCATTCCAACGATGAAACGCGTTGGCTATCCGCCTGCATATGCCGGTGCTGTTGAAGCGTGCGCTTCAACGGGCGGGGCATTGATGCCGCCTGTTATGGGCGCGGTGGCATTCTTAATGGCTGAAAACCTGAACATGCCCTACGCCGATATCATTATGGCGGCGGCTGTTCCGGCGATTCTATTCTATCTGGCACTATTGCTGCAGGTGGATAACTACGCGGCCAAGACTGGCCTGAAGGGGCAGCCTGCGTCCGAAATTCCGAAGATGTGGCCAACCTTTGTGTCCGGTTGGCATTATCTCTTCAGCTTGGCGGCGCTGATCTACATGCTGTTGGTTATGCGGATTGAGGTGTTTGCCCCGTATTTCGCAACGCTGCTATTGATCGTAACGAGCTACCTCACAAACAAATTCCGCGGTGAGGCGACCTTCGGTTGGTCGCATTTTGTTGAGCTAATCCTCGATGCGGGCAAAACCATCGTCAACATTGTCGGCATCCTTGTGGGCATCGGCATGATCATCGGCGCACTCTCATTGACCGGCGTTGGTCCCGCATTCTCCAGCGAGTTGCTGCTGTTTGCAGATGGCGACACCTATAAACTCCTCATCCTTGGCGCAATCACAAGCTTCGTGCTTGGCATGGGGATGACTGTTACCGCCTGTTACATCTTCCTGGCGGTCGTGATGGGGTCCGCCATGATCGAAAGCGGATTGAACCCAGTCGCCGGACATCTGTTCATTCTTTACTGGGGCATGATGAGCTACATCACACCGCCGGTTGCTGTGGCTGCCGTGGCGGCGTCTACGATCGCGGGTGCGCCTGCGATGGAGACCGGGTTCCGTGCGATGCGGCTCGGTGCAATCTTGTTCGTCCTGCCGTTCATGTTCGCCATTAACCCAACGCTGATCCTGGTGGGTGAGCCCATGGCCATCCTGCATGACGTAGTTACTGCGATCATTGCAGTCTGGATGTTGGCCTCTGCGCTGGAAGGCTGGCTCTACTTCTCAGGCCGCCTGATCGGACCGTTGCGTGTTGTGCTTGCGATGGCAGCCTTCGGGACGCTCTACCCAGGCACCGTGACGGATCTGATCGGACTTGGCACGCTGGCCTTCGTTTATATCGCCAACAAATTTATGGGCGCCCGGGCGGCGAAGGCTTAGAGACCTAGCCCCGCCACAAAGACTTGGGCGTCACATCGTGGATGTGCGGCCATTCGAACGGAATTGCGGATTGGCGGAGTGTGTGAACACTGTCTTCTTATACACATCTCCGAGCCCACGAGACCTCTCTACATCTCGTATGCCGTCTTC
>CAJXVF010000138.1 GCA_913060845.1 uncultured Alphaproteobacteria bacterium
CGAGTTGAGCCAAATGTTCTGATGACGGACAGGCCAGAAGCCTGGGTCGCCTATGCCCATCGTGGCAAGCGGGTGAATACGCTCTATGCGCTGGCCTGCGTCCGCTACGCAGCAACGGATGGCAATCAACCTGTCCAGGACGCTGCAAAGCGCAATGGCTTCGATAGCGCTCCGTTCCCCAGCCGCGACACGGCGCTAGCGCACATCGTGGAGTTAGGCGGTTAAGCCAGCCGCTAGCAGCTTTGTTGCATCGATGAAGTCTGGGATTTCCATAGCCTCGTCAGGATTATGGCTGCCGTGCTCATTGCGGATGAACAGCATGGCTGTCGGCACGCCCGCGTCTGCGAAGGCGGCTGAATCATGGCTAGCACCGCTTGGAATATCCATAGCGCGGACATTCATGCCTGCTGCGGCTTTCCGGTAGGTCTCAACCAATCCCTGATCCATGAACCCGGGCGCTGCGCGCGTCATGGCGCCAAGCTCAAACTTGACACCGCGCCTTGCTCCGATCTCAGCGGCAATAGCCGGAACGCGGGCTTCCATCTTCAGCAGGTAGGCTGGGTCCACACTGCGGAAATCGAGGGAGAATTTGACGTTCCCTGAAATCACCGTCATCGCATGTCGCTCGATGTCCGTCTGGAACATGCCGATGGTGCAGGCGAAATCGTCGCCGGAAGCCTCGGCCTTGTCCCATTCAGCATCCATCGCCTGCACGAACTCCGTCGCAGCGACAACGGCATCCTGCCGGACACGACGGGGCGCGCCACCGCAATGCGCGTATTCGCCAATACAATGGGCGTTCGGAAAGCGACGATTGCCGCGAATGCCAGTGACGACGCCGACAGGAAAGCCTTCCTCCACCAACACCGGCCCTTGCTCGATATGCGGTTCCAGGAAGGCGCCGATGCGCGTTCTGTCCAGATATGGGGCTGTGTCGCGAAGCTTGTCAGGATCACCGCCGCACTCGGCCATGTGTTCCGCAAGGCTCCGGCCATTGTCAGCGCGTGTTGCGGTATCCAATGCGCCATCGGGTAGGGTGCCCAGCGCTGACCTACTGCCGATATAGGAGGTGCCGAACCAACAGGATTCCTCTGCGCGAACACCCATCACACGGATATCATGCTTCGGCTGGTGGCCAAGTTGTTGCAACGCACGGATCGCCGTTAAGCCAGATACGACGCCCGCTGCGCCATCAAAATTGCCGCCTTGGGGGACTGAATCTAAGTGCGATCCAACCATCCGCACTGGGGCGCTTCGGTCTTGGCCGGGCTGTGTCATATAGGTGTTGGCGGCTGGGTCCTGGTCTATCTCCAGGCCAAGCTCTCGCGCAATTTCCGCCATTAAGGCATGGGCAGCCTGCTCGCCTTCGCCGTAGCTGGCGCGGGTAACGCCGCGCACATCAACGCTGCAAGCGTGGAGCCGGTCAAACACGTCTGCCGCGAAGTCCGTTTGGGCAGCGACAGCGGCGGCGAGTTCTGGCGTCATGGTGATGTCCTATTGGGTGAGCAGCGGGCGGAGCCAATCGGCGGCAGCGATAGCACTTGCGTCGCCACCAAGCGGGCCGATGATCTGAATGCCGACGGGCAGGCCAAGCGGCCCTGTCAGCCCTGGGACGGTGACACAGGGCGTGCCGGTAAAGGTCCAGATGCGGTTGAATTCTGGTGCGCCTGTGAAGTCCAATCCTTCAGGGGCTTCGCCAGTCGCGGATGGTGTCAGCAGCACATCCACATCGGCGAAGGCGGTTTTCAGGCCATGGCGACAGCTGGACCGAATTTTCAGGGCTTTGGCATAGCTTTCGGGTGAGCAGTCCGCCCCCCGCTCCAGAACGGCTTGGAGGGCAGGCGACAGTTGATCCCACCAGGCTGTGCGTTCATGGGCCAGCATCCGCCAAGCCTCATACGTCATCACAACGTCATGGGCGTCCAACGCTTCGGCGAAGGGCGGTGGCAATTCCACATCAGTTACCGTCGCACCGGCGGCAGTGCATGCAGCGGCAGCGGATTCGAGTGCCGCTGCACTGGCATGCTCAACACTGGCCCAGGCCTTAGTGCGGGCGATGCCGAACCGGGGCGGAGACGCGGCTGGCATAGTGGCCGCTATCGGACGGCCAGCCATGGCTTGCACAAATGCATCTGCGTCTGCTGCCGTATTGGCCATAGCGCCAATCACATCCAAGCTTTCGGCCAGCATTTTCAGCCCGCCGCGCGGCACAGCACCCCAGCTTGGCTTGTACCCGATGACGCCACAGAACGATGCAGGGCGGATGATCGACCCCGATGTTTGTGTCCCGATAGCAAGCGGCACATGGCCGTCTGAAACCACTGCCGCTGACCCGGAAGATGACCCGCCTGGCGTGTGGGCGAGGTTATGGGGGTTCCGTGTGGCTCCCGGATGGCGCATGGCGAATTCGGTCGACACGGTTTTACCCAGCACGACCATGCCAGCTTCCCGAAGCAAAGCCACACATGCAGCGTCTGCGGCGGGTTGCTTGCCTTCATGAATGGGCGAGCCATAGCCTGTCGGCAGATCGCCTGTATCAATGACGTCTTTAACGCCAACCGGAACGCCGTGCAGCGGGCTGCGCGGCGCTTCGGCATCGCGTTTTGCCGCTTCCGCCAGTGCTTTTTCCGGCTGAATGGTTTTCCATGCCCGGACATCGCCATCCCGCGCTTCTATCCGGGTAAGGGCGGCTTCGACAGCGGCGACGGCGGTGGTTTCGCCTTGAGCAATGCTAGCCGCGAGGGCCAGAGCGTCCTTTAAATTGGGCATGGAAGTTAGGTCCTTACTTCTTCGTCAGCGCCTTGTGCAGCCAGGCGGCGTGGGCAAGCGTTTCGGCGGCGCGACCTGGCGGTCCGATCACCTGCATACCAATCGGCATTGCAGCTGCACCAGTCATTCCGGGTGCGTTCACAACCGGCGCGCCAACCATGGTCCATATCTGGTTACAGATGGGGGAGCCCGTGTCGCTTGGGTTTTCGGGTGCAACACCGGGTGCTGCAGGCGTGATGATCGCGCCAATCTGGCTGAACACCTGCCACATGGCAGCACGGCACACTGCCTGTACGTTGCGCGCCCAGTCGTAGCGTTCGCGCGTCGTGTCATACCCAGCAGCGACATAATCCTTCAGCGCGCAGCTCACATCCTCACCCCGAAATCGGAGTTCGAAGGCGAGACTGCGGCAAGCTTCGTAGTTTTGAATAACGCCTTGGGCTTCTAGCGCTTCGCGGAAGGCGGGCGGTAGGTCAATGTCGATAACGCTCGCACCAGCTTCGCGGGCTTTATCGGCGGCGAGGCGGCCTGCTTTATGCGCATCACTGCTCATCTTGTCCCAGGCGGGCGTGCGGCAGAAAGCGAAGCGGGGCCGGGTGAGCGTATCATCCAGATCAACAGCTTCTACGCCTTCAAGCACGGCAGCGAACGCTGCGGCGTCCGCAACATTGCGGGCGAATACGCCGACAGTATCCAGGCTTTCGGAAACGCTTTTGACACCTGCCCGCGGGATGCGACCGAATGTGGGCTTAAAGCCAACAGCACCGCAATATGAAGCTGGACGGATCACGGAGCCGCCAGTTTGTGTACCAATTGCGAGAGGTGCCTGGAAATCTGCCACCGCTGCAGCGGATCCGGATGATGAGCCGCCGGGCGAGTATTTTGGATTCAAAGGATTGCGGGTTTTACCAGCGGACCGCAGTGCAAATTCCGTTGTTACGGTTTTGCCAAGCGGGACCATGCCTGCGTCCCGGGCGAGCGCTGCGCAAGCGGCGTCTGCCATAGCAGGGCCTGAAGCCTCGTAGATGGAGGAGCCCATGCGGGTTGGCAGGCCTGCGACATCGATGATGTCCTTGACGCCAAATGGCACGCCGTGGAGCGGGCCGCGGGCGTCTTCAGCATCCCGGGCTTTGGCTTCCTCTAATGCTCGGGCAAGGTCGCCGTCTGCGTTGTCTGTCGCCCAGGCAGAAACGGCGTCGTCGCGGTCTTCGCGGCGGGCAGCAAGCGCCTCCACCAGCGCGACGGATGTAAGCGTGCCCGCTTGTATTGCGCGTGCTGCTTCCAGCGCGCCCAGCCGGGTCGGATCGTCAATGCTCATGGTTCAGGGTATTCCGTTGAAATGCCGCGCCAACCCGCACATTACCGCCTATTCCAGCATCTCGCCAGCGTCGTATTCGGGACATGCAGAAGCGCATAGATTATCCAGGCCATAAGGTCGCCACGCCCACGGACGCTCATCGGTTCGACCGACGTGCGTCCGTGGGCGATTGGCATCAGCCAGGGATCGTATCCCGGAATTCAGCCAGCGCTTGTCCCGTTGCGACTGGCTCACCGTCTTGGTTCTTTACCACCACGTCGAACTGTGCCCAGTTGCCGCCATCGGTCAGGTTCTTCCGGCTGATCGTCGCCTCGGGCATGATCGTGTCACCCAGTTTGACTGGCTTGATCCAACGTGTTTCGAGCCGCCGGTGATAGCCGCCTCGAGGCACGAGCCAGTCGGTCAGGGTCCGGGTGATGAGCGAGAAATTCTGCATTCCGTGCATGATCACGGTGCCGAATTGCGTACCGCCAAAATCATTCTTCTGCATCCAGTCTGGATCGAAATGGAGCGGGTTATAATCAAGTGATGCGTCGCCGAAATCCTGGATGGTCTCGGTGGTGACCGTGAAGGATCGGCCGTTGATGACTTCGCCGACGGCGATCTTGTCGAATTCTGCTTGCGCGGACATGTCTAGGCTCCTCCTTAAACCGGCCGAATGGTCTGGCCACGGCCAGTACACACGACCTGGCCATGCTGGTTGGTAAACAGATTTTCGTGAACCGCGAAGAGCCGGTCCTTCTTGATGAACTTGTCGAGCGCCGTGCCGCGCATCTCAATCGTGTCACCGGGCCGGATTGGCACGTTATAGAACCAGTTCTGCCCTGCGTTGATTGTGCCAGGTGACCGCATCCAGTCGCGGGATGTCGTGCAGGCGAACATCAGCAGAAGGTGTATCGATGGCGGCGCGACAATGCCGCCATAGGCCGTGGACTTGGCGTAGGCCTCGTCGAAGTAGAGCGGATTGTCCTCGCCGACCTTGCGGGCAAAATCTTGAATGATCTGCTTGGTCAGCGTCACAGGACGCGTCTCTCGCAGATCGCCCGGCACGATCATGTCCCATGTCGCCCGATCGGATACCTCTTTCCAGAAGTCGGTTTCGAATTCCTCGCCCATCACGTTCATGATCGGTCGCTCCCTTTTTGTAATAAGTTTGTTAGTCAAACATTCGTTGATTATTCAAACAACATGCTATAAGGTGCCGACCTTCCGGCCCGTCGTCAACCGAATTAGGCCGAGTTCGTCGGGACGCGTGCATTTGTTTGAAATGAAAACAGGAGACCGTATGCCTGCCTTAGAGCCATCCAACACCTACGCGCAGAGTTTTGCGCGGGGTCTGGCAGTTATCATGACCTTCGACGAGGGGGCACGGTCTTTGACGCTGACGGAAGTTGCGGCGCGGACTGACCTGACGCGTGCGACCGCACGACGCCTACTGCACACACTGGTCACGCTCGGCTACGCCGCTACGGACGGGAAGCACTTTTCCCTAACCCCCAAGATCCTCGACCTGGGTTTCGCCTACCTGTCCTCGTCTGAAATTTGGCGTTTCGCGGAGGAAGACCTGCAGGCCCTCGCCGCTGAGGTGAATGAAAGCACCTCAATCTCCGTACTTGACGGCCACGACATCGTCTACGTTATGCGCGTGCCAACGAAGCACATTCTCAAGAGCGCCCTGAACGTGGGTAGCCGTGTTCCCGCCCACGCGATTTCCATGGGGCGGGTGCAATTGGCGGCGCTGCCCGAACGCGAACTTAGAAGCTATCTGGCCTCGGCCAGGCTCCAAGCGTTTACCCCCTGGACGATCACAGGACCTGAGGAACTGCGCGTCGCTATCGACCGGGATCGCGCGCAAGGTTGGTCGGAGGTCTACCGCGAGCTGGAAGAAGGCATCTCCGGTCTAGCAGTGCCGATCCATGCGGCCAGCGGACGCGTCATCGCCGCCGCGAATATTTCGGCGGCACCCGCCCGGATTCAGGAGCCAGGGATGCGAGATTATCTTCTAGAGAGGTTGCGGAGCACGGCGCACGCAATCGAAGAACGTCTGAGGACGGCTTAAGCGCGCTCACGGTCAAGAGCGGCAGAGATTACGGCCGCAGCCGAATCCGAAGCAACCGCAAAGAGGCGTCAACTGGCTTTGAGATGAGGAGCAGGCTGACTAGCTACGGTTGCCTGAGAATTCATGCATGCGTCAGAATCGGTCGATTCTGGATTGGATCATAAACCTTGGCTCAAAACTGATCGAGTAACCGTAATGGGACTCAGAATCCCACGTTTCTGTCAAGCCGGCGTTCATGGGTTGGTTGAGTTTCAGACTGCCTCGCGCCTTAAGAGATGTGCCTCTGAATGTTTGCGCTTCGCCGCACCGACCGCTAATTATGAATTCTTGAAATACCTACCATCGTATCAGTCAGCCGCTCTCGCAGGGGAATAGATATGTGCCTAAGAGTCTGATTCAAAAGTCCATCATATATAACAATGTCTTGCCAGCCGCCGC
>CAJXVF010000139.1 GCA_913060845.1 uncultured Alphaproteobacteria bacterium
CGGCATACGAGATGTAGAGAGGTCTCGTGGCTCGGAGATGTGTATAAGAGACAGGGGGATTACCACCCCAAGGTAGGCACCCCGGATGTACCAGTTTTTTGACGGCTTGAGCGCCCCCGGCGGGTAGAGCGCGAGGCCGCTTTCCCTGCGGGATCGATCAGTCCCGGCTCCTCCGCCTTCAAGGCTTCCTGCGTTTTCCGGCGCAGATGTAGGATGATCGCCTGCACGTCTGCTTTTTCGAACAGCCATTTCCGTCCCGCCTTAAATCCACAACCGACCTCGGCCCGCAAGTCTCTAAACGCACGTTCGCTCAAATGAAACTGCGTGGCCAGTTCAGCTTCATCGAATAGCGGCGTCAAGCCGGACTGCGTTCCCTGGGTCATTGTCGCCTGCTCAGCCTTCATCTGCCGGTTGGCGGACAGAGAGGGCGGTTGCGATGGGCTGCACCACCTCAACGTTCTCCGCCTCCAGCTGGCAGGACCCGTCGACGACGTAGATGCCGCCTGAGCTGCGGTGCAGCCAGAGACTGCCTTCCACTGGGCTTGGTTGTTCGCTCATTGAAAGCCCTCCCGGGTTCTGGCGTCGTTTGGGGTGGGGTTAAGGGCCTCCCCGCATCCAGCGCCGATAGCGCCGGGGTTGTCGGGGTCGACGTATTCTTCCTTCGGCACGTAGCCTTTGTCGGGGCACCAGAAGCCCCATCCGTCCTGCAATACCGGGCCGGTTACGAACAGTGTGATGCAACCGCCTGGGGCGACACGTTGGATGCGGTGCCAGTCATCCGGCCTGCGGTGCTTGACGGTGCCCGCGTGCAGCTTGGTGACGTAGGTGCCGGGCGTGTCGAGATAGGGGCGGCCCCTTTGCTCCTCATACCAACCCTTTAGGACCTTGGCGGACGAAACCCACGGGTGGTTGTGCGTTTCAGGGGACGGGTCCGGCCCTAGAATTTCGTGGATATAGACAGCACCACGGTCATCCCTCTCAAGGATCCACCGCCGGAGATACGGTGCCATGCCGCGCTGGCCGATAAGTTCGTCAGGGTCACGCATGGCCATGATGCGTTCGGCGTGGCTGAGAGTGAATGTATCCAGGATGGACGTTTTGGGGCTCATGGTTTTCAGGCTCCGATAGACAGGGCGGCGAGGATTAGGGCGGTGGCGACCGCGTAGAACAGGGCGATGCGGCGTGGGCGGTTGATGGCTGGGGCTAGGTCCGGCATCCAGTCTTTCAAGCGCGGGTCGGGGATGCGGTTCATGTCGCCTCTCCCGGCTGAGCCGCGCCCCGCAGGGATGCGGCCTGCAGGCCGATCGCCATCTGCAGGCCCTCCACCCGGCCATCCCGGCGTTCTACTGCTGCAAAGGCTTGATCGCGTTGCTCGAATGCGGATTGGGCTCGGGTCACAAGTTGTTCTGCAGACGCCTCCAGCTCGTCCACCCGGTCCTCTGCGCTGCCAAGCCGGATCCGCATACGAGCGTCTTCCGCCTTTGCAGCGTCTAGTAACGCGGAGAGCCAGGCGATCCGTTCTGGGGCGTTCTGGCCTTCCCGGCGCGCTTGATCTGCAAAGGAATGGGGGTCGCTGCCCCGAATTATTTGAAGCGCTTCGTCACCGATTGTTAGGGTCATGCGCAGCCCCCCGTTTGGCTGGGCTGGCTTGGCTCGAGGCTGGTGACCGCAGCTGCCAGCAGGTCTGCGGCGCGGGTGGCGACGGGCCTGGGGGCGGATTCGGCCAGCTGATGCAGGGTCAAATCAGCCCGGATATTTGGGCGTTCGCCCTTGGCGATCGCCTGGCGGCGCGCGCTGGATGCCTGCCAGAAGTACAAAGCAGCGCGGGCCACAGGGTTTTGGTGGCTCAAGGCTAGCGTGCGGAAGTGGATGGGGATGATCGTGCTCATGCTGCGACCTCATGCACGGGGCGCTAACGGTGCCATATAAAAGACCTATTAAGGTGTTTTATATTAAGCAGATCATCGGCTTCGCTGAGGCTCACATTCAGGAACGCGAGAAACAGAAAGGGAAGAGAAAAATGAATAAGTATCAAGAATATCTTATTGTTGTAGCTCCCCTTTCAGAAGAGGATGGCGGCGGTTTTCTGGCGCGCGTCCCCGATCTGCCAGGCGGTTTTGGCGATGGCGAGACTCAGGTTGAAGCCGTGCAAGACGCCTCAAAGGCGATTGTCGAATGGGTCGATGAATACGAAAAAATGGGCCGAGACATTCCTCAACCCGGCAGCGCAGCAGATAATCTCCTCGCGCAGCGTGAGGCGGAAATTAAGCTTATCAACGAGCTCAGAGATCGCTTGGACTCAAGCGAAGCGAGCATGGCGGCTATGGGCGGCGACGTTGCGGTGTTAAAGGTGCGGATGGGCGAGATCGAGCGCTATATCAAAGATCTCCTAGATGTCGTCGATAATGCGGCTGCCTGGGAGCGCTTTGAAATCATCGCCAAACAGACCCGCTCTCAACAGCGAGAGTTATTCGTCTTAGCCGCCCGCAGCTGATTGAGCGGAGAGCGCCTGTACTATATGGCGCTGGATTAGCACGGTTGACAAATCAAGCACCACCAGCCGTGTTAATCGGACGCACCTGACCGCTTCCAACTTCACCACAAACAGTGCAGCGCACCGTCCGACCAATATAAATCTCGCTGCCCCGTCCGGATTCGACCAAGGCGGCCAGGTCCACATCAACCCATCGCCTGCAGGGCTGGCAATGATAGGCGAGCGTCAGCCCGTGCTCAATCAGGTCCCCGTAGGTTTGGATTGTAATCAAACTTTCTCTCGATCAGCGGGGGTGGCGCATCAGGCTAGAAGAATCAGTGTGCTCAGCCCGGCAATAGTTTAGCGCTGACTATCAGAAAGTTTTCACGCTATTTTCACGCTCTGAGGTGCCTCTGAGCGACATTCACGCGCCGCCACATGCCGTGAACAGGAATCTCAACTCACTTTATATACTTTATATTTCAATAAGATAGCTGGTGCTGCCGCGGGGAATTGAACCCCGGGCCTCTCCCTTACCAAGGGAGTGCTCTACCCCTGAGCTACGGCAGCGTACTAGCGACTGGGTTGACCCGAATTGGAATCACCCGGCGAATGCGGCGGGACAATGCCAGCGGGCGGGCTTTGAAGCAAGTGTAATTCGAGCCGGTTTACGAACGCTTACGAATGATCGCCATTAACCTGTCCGCCAGCGCCGTATCTGGCGGCGGCGGCGGGTGCCAATCCAGCCTGATTTCAGTCTCCTCCGTCAAGCGCCGGGCGAAGCCTGCAGCGACCAGATCATCCAGGAACTGATCAAGGTCCCGGGGCGGCAACAGCACCCCTGCCGCCCAGACTTGCCGGATAGCCCATGCGCAAGTCCCGCCAAGCCCATGCAGCCACGCCGCCGCCCGCTCCACCGCCATACGCGGACTGCTGCGCGTTGGTACGGGGGCCAGGTAGGCTGGCAAGCCCGCCGCAATCGCTTCAGCCGCCATGCTTTCACTATCGCCAGTGACGATGGCTGTGTCCGCCGATGCCAGCAGCGCCAGGAATGGGTTGGGCGTTTGGTCCCATGGGAAGAACACGGCACCGGGCGCGGCGTTCTTTACCGCTTGCTCCAGCGCAGCCCCACTCCGCCGGCTGGACACAATGGCGAGGCTGCCGCCGAGACGCTCTGCGGCCTCCCGCGCTTGCACCGCAATACCCGCCCCAAGCGCTGGCGGAAGGTCGTGATCAAAACACCGCCCGCCCAGGACCAGCAGCAGCCAAGGGCCGCGCGAAAGATCAAGCAGGCCTGTGTCTGCTGCTTTAGCCGCCGCGAGCCGTGCAGGCGTGGCACCAGTGGGCGGCGTCAAAATCTTCTCACGCCGGGGATGTGGCGGTAGACGCCAGTGGCCAACAACAAACGCGTGGTCGAGGCCCTCCATCAGGTTAGCACCCTTCTGGCCGAACTGCACTGCCAGCGCCCGCCCGCCGCTTAACCGCTTCACGCGGCGAACCCAGGGCGCAGAACGGCGACCTGTGCCGATCACCATATTTGGCCAAGGTGCGGCCAGCGCATCTGAGCGGCATTGGTCAATCGACATCCCGCTAGCGCCTAGCAGCGCCGCGCCCAGCATGTGCCAGCGGTTTGAGCGCAGGCGCTTCACCTGGACATCCGCCCCCCGGTCAGCCAGGTGGGCCGCCAGCCCTTCGATCTGGGTCAGGTTGCCGGGCTGGCCATCGGTCAGCAGCCAGATTGTGGGCGCGGGATCAGTCATGCCAGGGCGTATAGGGCCTATTCGCCCATCGTGCTAGCGTTTGCGAACGACAAAAGGATACGAGAACCGATGCTGAATAACGACGCGCCATCGTTGGATCACCTTGGATGGATCGGGCCAGACTTGGCCGCAGGGGCCGCAGCCTGGGAACGCCTGGGCTTCACGCTAAGCCGCACCAGCCCACAAATGGGCTTCACGGGGCCAGACGGCGCGCTGGAGCCATGGGCCTCCGCCAACCGCTGCGCCGTGTTCGAGCAGGGTTATCTGGAGCTGATCGGCATCATCGCACCCGAGCGCTTTAACCCCTGGACGGCCTATCTCGTCCGCGGCGCGGGTGCGCATATCGCGGCCTTCCGGGTGGATGAGGCTGATGTAGCCTATCCCCCACTCGCTGACCGTGTGGACGGGTTTGACCCGCCGGTGCAACGTCGCCGCATGGCACCGCTTGGGCTGCATGAGGACGGCGGCGAGGCTGAAATGCGCTTCCGCAATATCTTCAGCCAGGACGATCAATGGCCCGAAGGCCGCTACATCGTGATCGAACACCAGACGCCGGATATTCTTTGGCAGCCGGACCTGCTGGTCCACGCAAACGGCGCCAAAGCCCTGGTCGAGGCGATTTTCGCCGCACCCGATCCTGGCCCAACGCGGGACCGCCTGGCCCGCCTGGCGAATCGTCCAGCCGTAGAAACGCAGGATGGATGGCGGATTGATACAGACGGCGGCGCCCTCACAATCATGACCCTCGCCGCATTGGATGCGCGCTTTCCTGGCGTCGAGGCGCCCGCGCGGCCAGCCGTGATCGGCGCAGTCGTCGGCGTTGAGGACTTTGGCGCTGCGAGAGCATTCATGACCGCCCATGAGATCGAGCTGGAATCCAGCAGTGACGGCCTGGAATTCACCGCCGGGCCAGACGCGGCAGGCGGCATTATCGCCTTCAAGCAATTGTAAAAAGGGAGCGCCCCCATGGCCGATATCATCACCGACATCACCTTGGATATCTTCACGTGGGACGATATTCCCGCGACACGATATGGCCACCACACCGGCCTGTTCAGCGGCTCTACGAAGATGGGCCTGCTGACGATCCGCACCCGTGACGGTGTTGAAGGCCATGCGTTTCTAGGCTCCGCCAGCCGGGGCGCGGATATGGATGGCCTCAGCCTGATCCACTATCTCAAGCCGATCCTGATGGGCCAAAACCCATTGGATCGTGAGCGCCTATACCGCCAGATGTACCGCAAAAGCCGCATGACGACACTGCGGGCGATCGGCGCCGCGGACATCGCGCTTTGGGACATTGCTGGCAAAATGGCGGGCCTGCCGATCGCACGGCTGATCGGCCAGTACCGGGACAAGCTGCCCGCCTATGCTTCTTCTGCCGTGCTGCAAGCGCCCGAAGCCTATGCTGAGGAAGCCGTGCAGTTCCGGGATGACGGGTGGGCCGCATATAAAATCCATCCGCCAACAATTCCGGCGGACGATATCAAGGTCTGTGAAGCCGTCCGCAAAGCCGTTGGTGACGACTACAAGATCATGCTGGATGCGACCTGGTGCTACGACTATCCGCAAGCGCTCCGCGTCGGCAAAGTCATCGAAGGCCTTGGGTTCTATTGGTATGAGGACCCGTTGGATGAGGAGGACATGCTAAACTATCCAAAGCTTCGCCAGCAGCTCTCAATCCCCCTAATGGCGACGGAATATTCACCCGGCGGCCTCTATTCCTATGCGCCCTGGATCATCCAACAAGCGACGGATTATCTGCGCGGCGATGTGGCGGTGAAGGCCGGGATCACTGGTATTTTGAAGGCGGCGCATCTGGCGGAAGCATTCAAGATGAACTTCGAAATCCACCACGGCGGCAATTCGCTCAACAATGTTGCCAACCTGCATGTCGCCATGGCGATCCCGAATACGGAATTCTTCGAAGTGCTATTGCCTTCAGGCGCGCAGAAGTACGGCCTGAACCCAGACATTGAAATCATCGACGGCCACGTCCACGCCATCGAACGCCCTGGCCTGGGTGCCGATATCGATTTCGATCTGATCAAAGCAAAAACCGTTGGAAGGCTGGACTAGACGCCTATTCCAAACACTGCCGGAGGTTCGTTCCAAGCTGTTGAAGCAGGGTTGGATAGAGCGACCACCCGGCCTCTAAATCCCAACCAAGCGGGTCGAGAACGCCGGTGCGCACGTCCGGCCCAGCGAGCCCAGCCGCCAGAGCGGATGAGTATTGCGGCTCCCGGAATATGCAGCGCGCACCGCTGGCTTTGATCCCACGACGCAGTGTTGCCACTGTCTCTTATACACATCTCCGAGCCCACGAGACCTCTCTACATCTCGT
>CAJXVF010000140.1 GCA_913060845.1 uncultured Alphaproteobacteria bacterium
CCTCTCTATTCGTCGGCAGCGTCAGATGTGTATAAGAGACAGTTTCTGCACCGATTGGTAGTTGTTCATCGAATGTTTGAATGACCAGGTGATCGCTCGTTGCTCCACTGACCTTCAAGCCCGGCGGCAGCGTTAGCCCCGTGATATCGGTATCCTGATGGCCAATCGCTAGAATTGATTGCCCGTCAGTCCGATGGAGTCTGCTTTCAATAACTTCGGTGACAATGCTAAATGCGTCTGTATGCAGGCCTTCGATTGGCACCGTGGAAATCGGATCAACGCCAAGCAGGATTGCTTCTCCCAGTCTCAGATTATTGACTCTTCCAGATCGCCCGCCGGCTGTTAAGAATGCGAGGTTCGCTGAATTGCCGCCTGATATAATCTGAAGGCGCAGTCCGCAAGAAGCCTCTACTGAGTCTACGAGGCAAGATAGTTCGTTCATTTTCTGTTGATCAGGAGCGGCCCCATGAAGGCAGGCGAAATTTGCGCCGATGCCCATCAGGGAGACACCTGGGAGCAAGTTTACTTCGTGCGCGACAGCATTTAGGCCGCCAGGCATAATGCCTTCACGAAGGTCACCCATTTCGACCATCAAAATGATGTCATGGACGGTATTCGCTCGTAGCGCTGACTGTGCGAGCCCATGGATTACATCCAGTTCAGTGTTGTAGCTGGCGTTGCAGGCCGCTACGACCCTTCCTGCCTGGCTGATCATTGGAGTCCTGATGAGACAGATCGGCGATGTAATGCCGGACTGCCGCATTCGCTCCACATTTTCTATGTGGGCATCTGCAAGCCCGGCAATGCCGCCAGCTAACATCGCTTTAACAATGTCAGGTTGGCCGCAAACAGCCTTTGTTACGGCAGTGACACTGATGTCCTCACGTGCGAGCCGTTGAACCAAATGCCGCGCGTTCTGCCGGATTTTATCCAAATCTACTTCGATGCGCGGAGCGGTCATCAGGCCGCTGCAAGTGGGCGCAAGCCGAGCGATGGAAATGCACCGATGACGATCTCTGCCAACTCGTCCTCCGGACATGTCAAAGCGTCGGTTACGGGCAGCGCGAGCCTTGAAGAATAGGTATTAATGGCAGCCACAATTTCGGCAGTGTCCATATGCTCATGATTGACTGTCATGCCGACCACTTTTGTGTCTGCAAACGCTTCGATCAGTGCAATTTCTGATTCTGGTTCAGGCATTGGCATGTCTGGGAAGTCGCATCTGTGCGCGCGTTTTGGGGCGTGCTGCAGAATGACCGCGTCGGGCTGGCTGCCGCGCAGTATGAAAGCGGACGTGCAAAAGGCTGGATGGCTGAGTGCGCCCTGGCCCTCAATCACGATAACTTCGGGCTGTTCCGCTTTGTAGGCTTCAATAACTGCACCCTCCAATTCACCGCAACAAAACTGCGGCGGCACGGCGTCCATGGCCACGCCGAAGCGGGCACCTTGCATCAAGCCCGTTTGGCCGGTGCCAACAAGAACCGTTCTGATGCCCCGTGCCTTCAAAGCACGTGTCAGAACGGTTGCAGTGGTGCGCTTGCCAATAGCACAATCTGTGCCGAGCACGGCTATTCTGATCGACGTGACGGCTTTGATGCTGCCATCAAACAGGCGCATATCCTTGCTGGGGCGGGGTTTGCGGATGTCGCGAATGGTTACACCAGACACGGTGTTTGCCGCGGTGATGAACTCTGGTTCATCGCCCAGATATTCGTGCAATCCGCTGACGATATTCATACCGAGCGCAATTGCTTCAAGAATGACGCTGCGATCCTGCGGTGACAGCCGACCGGTAGACGGTGCCATGCCATAGATCAGTGTGTCGGGGACGTCAGCTGTGCTTGCAACGGCTGTCTCCAGATCGCGGAAGATCGGTATTTCATTCAGAGTTCCGTCAAGCACCATGCCGCTATCCTGGCCAGCGAAGCTGCTATCAATGACGGAGACAATACAAAATATCTCGGAATGCCGGATAAGCCCGTTTGCCGTTTTACCGTCGATTTTGGCGAAGTTTCCCTCACAATAAACGATGGCAGTTGGCGTATCTGCAGGCAGTTTATGCCGGATATCCTGGGCGAGCGAGGAGGCTGGAAACGCTAGCTTTGTTGGCAGTCGGGGATTGCCCAGCGCAGTAGTCTGGTTTCCGGCGTCCATTTTACGTCCTTTGAGAATGGTCCGTGAGCGACAGGACGTCGCCGACGGTCGTTCAGGGTTCGCAGGCTGTTTGGTGTGAAAGACAAATCGGCAGCCGAGAAATCGGTCTCGGCCGGACCCATTCAATGTCAATTTCTCACGGCGGTAGGTACCGTGACGACCTTGCAGATCCCGCTTTAGTGAATGAATTCAGCATTGCGCAGCGGAAGTTGGCGCTTAAATGCGAATTTCGATCTAGTGCTAGCGTACCTATAGATCAGTACGGAATAAAAATCCACAAAATTGATGGAGGTCAAAATATTTGATTCTTATATACTGAAATTGGAAAAATTCTGAATCGTATAATATTTGATAAATACAAGTAGATATGCAAATTAAAACTAGCTGCTATGTGAATTTTGAACCACTGGTATTGCTGTCTGATCTAGTGATATCTTTACGCCCCTGTTATTTTAGAGAAATTATGAAGAGGCGCATTTCCTATGAGGCTTGCAGCGTTCACACTTTTGGCAGTCGCCACATTCGCCACAATGCCTGCGGTGGCAGAGAAGGTGGGGGAGGTTGGTGTTGATTGGCTCGGCAGCGATATCATTGTGGAGGCCATTGCTGACCCAAAGGTTCAAGGCGTTACTTGCCATGTGGCCTATTTTGAGCGGGGGCTGGTTGACCGGCTCAAAAACGGCAATTGGTTTGAAGACCCTTCGAATTCTTACATCGCCTGCCGCCAGACTGGCCCGATCATCGTCGGCGATATCGATCGCAGTGAGGATGGCGAGAACGTCTTCCGCCAGCGCCAATCGCTGATCTGGAAATCGGTCAATGTGCGCCGGATTTATGATGAAGCGAACAAAACCTTGGTCTATCTGGCCCACGCGCGATAAGTGAAAGATGGGTCCGCAAAAATGTCGCTCTCCGTTGTGCCGCTCTGTAATTCTGGCGTGCAATGGAAAGTTGAAGACTAATCTCGCGTACATCTGATTAGATTGTCGCCGCTGGACTCTTGGCTCTGAGCGGCCCTAGGCTTTCTCTTGGAACAGGGGAGAATTGCTTATGGGCAGGCGGACATTGCGCGGCCAGGTCGCCGTCGTGGGTATTGGCGAGACGACGTATTATAGGCACGGTCAAGCGCCTGACCCAGAGTTCAAGCTGGCATTGAAGGCCATCTTGGCGGCGGCTGAAGACGCTGGCATAGACCCGACCGAAATCGACGGTTTCGCCTCCTACAGTAATGATCGCAATGATCCATCCAGGCTTGCGGCGGCTTTGGGCACAAAGCAACTCCGCTTCTCAAACATGCAATGGGGCGGCGGCGGTGGCGGCGGTGCGGCAGCTGTTGGCAATGCAGCGGCAGCTATTGCGACTGGCATGGCGGATTGCGTTGTCGTATTCCGAGCGCTGGCGCAGGGCCAGTTCGCACGTTTCGGGCAGGGGCCGCAGGTCCCAACGATTTCCGGCGATCTAGCGATGCAGGCCCCCTATGGCCTGATGTCCCCCGGGCAGCGCTACGCTATGAAGGTGATCCGCTTTATGCATGAGCATGGGGTGGAGCAGGAGGCGCTTCGGGCAATCGCGCTCGCCTCATACCACCACGCGCAGTCCAACCCACGCGCCGTCATGAATGGCCGCCCCTTGGATGAGGAAACCTATGACGCGTCCCGCTGGATCGTCGAGCCATTTCATCTGTTCGATTGCTGCATGGAGAATGATGGTGCAGCTGCCCTGATCGTGGTTTCGGCGGAGCGGGCGAAAGATATGCCGCACAAGCCTAGCTACTTGTTGAGCGCGGCTGGCGGTTCCGACTATCGCTGTGGCGCGCCCAGCCATAACCACCCAAATTACGCCAGTTCCAACTTCGCGACAGTGGCCCCCAATCTGTATGAGATGGCAGGCCTAAAGCCATCAGATGTGGACGTCGTGCAGTCATATGAGAACTTCACTGGTGGCGTGATGATGAGCTTGGTCGAACATGGTTTCTTCCCGCCCGAAGCCGCCAATGACTTCCTAAAGCCAGAGAATTTGCTATCCCGAACGGGGCAACTCCCGCTCAATACCAGCGGCGGTAATCTGGCGGAATGCTACATGCACGGGCTGGAATTACAGATTGAGGCGGTTCGGCAATTGCGCGGCACATCAACCGCACAAGCGCCCGACGTGAATGTCTCCATGGTCACAGCCGGGCCGATGGTGACGCCTGTATCCAGCCTTATCTTCGGTTCGGAGGCCACCTTATGAGCAAATATCACCTGCCCGAAGGCATGCCGATCCCGGTGCCGGAGAATGACGATCTCTCCAAGCCGTATTGGGAGGGCCTTCGCCAGTCCAAACTGATGGTGCAGAAATGCCAGGGTTGCGGCACATATGTGTGGGGCCCGGAGTGGATTTGCCATCAATGCCGCTCGTTTGATCTCGCCTGGGAAGAAGTGGCCGGGAAGGGCCGCATCTATAGCTGGGAACGCGTATGGCATCCGGTGCATCCAGCGTTGAAGGACCACGGGCCATATATCGTCGTGCTGGTGGAACTGCCGGGCGCGCAGAATATCCGCATGATCGGCAATCTCTTGGGGAACCCCGAGCAGGAAATCCCCATAGGGGCTGAGGTCGAGGTCGCATTCGAACATCACAATGACGCTGACCCGGCCTATTCGCTGGCCCATTGGCGCTTAGTTTAAACTTGAACGAAGGGAACTGATTCCATGGATGACGGTGCAAACGTTCCGATTAATGACGAAAACCTTTGGCGTCTCGAGACGCCTGGCGCTGATGATTGGGAGCGTACAGCGCGCGTTGAAGATCCGAAGAAATACTTCATGGTTTCAACCGATTGCCATGCAAATGAACCGCCGGACCTTTGGGCGACCCGTTTGCCTGAAAAGTACCGTGAGCGCGCGCCCAGGGTCATCACAGACGAAAAAGGCTTGCAGTGGCGCTATTGCGAAGGTTACCGCCCGGACCGTGTCCGTGTGATGAGCTTCGAGGGTGAGGATTGGGTGCGCTCCAAAGCCGGTGCAGAGCCTGAGCAACGCATTGCCGACAACAAGAAAGACGGCATCGACGTTGAGATCATCTTCCCAAACAAAGGCCTCGCCATGTGGGCGACGCCGGACCCTGTATTCGCCAACGCCCAGTGCGCTGTATGGAACGATTGGGCATGGGAACAGTTCGGCCCTCATAAGGCTGAGATGGTCCCAGTTGCCTCAATTGCGACCGGCGATCTTGAAGGCACGCTGAAGGAGATCGAGCGGGTTGCGAAGATGGGCTACCGCTGCCTCAGCTTCCCCTGCAAGCCAATGTGGGGCGCGCATGATGTGGATCATGTGAACTATAACCTCCCGCATTTTGACCCCATGTGGGAATTGATTTCAGAGGTTGATCTGCCCTTCACATTCCACGTCTCCACCGGTCGTGATCCGCGTGCGGCTAGGGGCAATGGCGGCGCGATTATCAACTATGTCAGCCATTCGCTGTCGCCGACGATTGAGCCGGTCGCCAATTTGTGCGCGTCCGGTGTGCTGGAACGGTTCCCGAAGCTTCGGTTTGCAACGGTCGAAGCTGGTATTGGCTGGGTGCCTTGGCTGCTCGATGCGATGGACGAGGCTTATCGCAAGCATCACATGTGGGTTCGCCCAAAGCTGCAAGGCTTGCCGAGCGACTACTACCGCGCCCACGGCTGGTCCACGTTCCAGGAAGACCCGGCGGGCCTAGCGTTGGCCGAGCAATATAACTTGGTCGATAACTTCATGTGGGCGAACGATTATCCCCACCACGAAGGTACCTGGCCCCATTCCGCTGAAGCTATCGAGCGCACAATGCCCGGGCTAACGGATGGTCAGCGCGCCAAAATCCTGGGCCTGAACGCCGCGAAGTTCCTGGGCATCGACGCCCCTGGAGCATGATCTAAGCCAATACGGTCCGGGGGCAGGGTAGGCTTACGCCGCCACTGCTTCCGGATCGAGCGCTTCTGCAGCAGGATCGGCAATCGTCGTGCGCTGCATTAGGCGGCGTTCTGCGCCGGCATCGTACGGTGTCGCCCGGTGGACGCAGGCGCGGTTGTCCCAAATCATGACGTCGCCGTCCTGCCACTGATGCCGGTAGACGAATTCTGGCTGCGTGCAGTGATCGCGAAGGTCATTCAGCAGGGCTAGGCCTTTTTCCTGCTCCCACCCGGCAATATTCATGGCATGAGCACCGACCAACATGGATTTAGCACCATTAGCTGGGTTCGCGCGGACCAGTTTGTGGCGAACGCGGTGCATGCCCACCCGCTCTTCATCTGTAAACTGGTAGCCAATCAGGCTGCGGGACCACACGATCGAATATTCGGCGTATAGATCCTCAATTTCCGCTTTCTGAGCATCCGAAAGCGCTGCATAGCCAAGCCGGGTGGAGGCAATCTCGGTATCCCCGCCCGCCCCTGGAA
>CAJXVF010000141.1 GCA_913060845.1 uncultured Alphaproteobacteria bacterium
CTCCACCTCTCTATTCGTCGGCAGCGTCAGATGTGTATAAGAGACAGGGCTACAGCCTCCGCCGTCAAATCCCAAATGACCGGCAAAGCCACAACGCTGAAGTTTCGAACCCCGCCAAACGCAATTGCGTAGATGAGCTGGAAGGTAAATAGCATCAGCACTGGCCGGGACAGCAATAAGGCAATTCCGGCGTCAACTGTGCCGCCTTTCGGTGCTGGGGGCTTAGTCGAAGGTTGGCTTGGGGGCACGGCTACAGTTGCTTTTGGCTCTATCCGGCCAGCGATCAGAAACAAATAGGCCGCGAGCGCCATGCCGAAAGCGCCGACAGCCAGAAACGTTGTGGTCAGATCGGTCAAGGCCGTTAAGCCGAGCATCACAGCAGGTGCCGCCGCCCATCCCAAATTGCCAGAGATCGCATGGAAGCTGAACGCCCGGCCAATCCGTTTATCGTGCACGCGAGCGGACAAAATTGCGTAGTCGGCGGGGTGAAAAACCGCGTTCGCCGTTCCGCCAATTGCGGCCAATGGCAACAACATCCAGAAACTGGGTGCCAAGCCATAGAGCGCTACGGACAGCCCGAGCAGGCCAAGCCCCAGCGCCAGAATGCGCGCGGGGCTCAGCCGATCTATCAAGAAGCCAACAGGCGTTTGCGCAATACTGGTCGCAATCGCGAACGTGCTGACGACAACGCCAAGTTCCGTAAAACCTACACCATGCCGTGCCGCCATCATCCCAAACACCGGCGGCAGAACCAACTGGTAGAAATGGCTCATGAAATGGGCTGACGTCACAAGGGACACAGCCTGTATTTCAGCGAAAGATAGCTCTGCGCTTGGCTCTGTGGCGCTTGCGCCAGCGGCGGCGGTCATGGGATCAGCGGCGCTCCGGTGGGCCGATACGGTCGGGTTATCAAAGCATGGGCGGAAACGGAAGCGGCTGCAATATGGGGTATTTAGGGGCGCTTAGAAACATCAGCTCGATGCTGCTTCGCTGATCTCCCTCGTGATTTCCAGGGTGATCTGCAGGAAGCGGTCGATGTCGGCTGCGGAATTGCAGTGCAGTGGCGAGATGCGGATCGCGCCATCTAGGTCGAAGGAATCGAGCATGCGTTTAGAGTAAAGGCTGCTGGCCACGCGTTCATAGACGATCACGCCGCGACGTTCGTATTCGCGCACCGCATCGGTGTGGCCCAGGTGGTCGAACCCGATAGCTAAGATCAAGTCGCGTTTGGTCAAATCTTCGTAGTCGAGGAATACTTTGACGCCGGGAAGCGAACGCAGGCCTGTAGCGCCCTCGCTGCCGTTGAGCATGCGCGCCAGTAAGGCCCGTTCATGCCGTTCAATGCGGTCCATGCCGCAGACGAATAGTTCGCGCCGGTCGCTGCTCTGGGTGAATTGACCACCGATCCAGCAGATATAATTGACGATCTCTGTCACCACCGCGAACTGTGCGGGGGCCGAACTGCCTAGGTCCCAGTAATCCTTTTTGCTGCCGGCCAGCTTGTGGTGTGGCAATGCGGCGGCGCGATCGGAAAGCCATGCCAAGCCGGAGCCCCTGGACCCAAAGAATTTGTATGTTGCGATGTTAATGCCGTCGACCGGGGTTTTCTGTAGGTCAATCAGCCCATGCGGCGCGTGCTGAACCGCATCGACGAGGATATAGAGATCAGGCTTGATCGTACGGGCGCGCTGGACGATGGCTTCGATATCAATTTTGGCGCCTGAAATATTCGAGGCGTACATCACGCTGAGGACGCAGGTTTCCTGACCAACCAGCCCAACAATCTCGTCTACATCAATGCCGCCGGTCACTGGGTTGCTGTTGGCGACCCGCAGTTCTTTGCCTGTGCGCTCAGCGTACATGCTCATCGCATCAAATGAGGATGGGTGCTCCAGGATTGATGTGACCATGTTCGTACCAGAAATATTCTCGGTCACGGCACGCACCATATCGAACATTGCGCCCGAGGCCGTCAGCGCTGCGTAAACGCTGCCCCCATTAGCATTGAGGATCGTGCGAATATCGTCAGTGCCCGTAGCCTGCACTTTCTGCAAGAATAGAGCGAGCGAGTGGATGCGCTCGGGGCAGTCGGGAAGGGCATCAATGCGCGCGAAGGCTTCGGTCGCAGACTTGAGGCGGAAGGAACCACCAGCATTGTCGAAAAACAGCCGCTCGCGGCCTTCGATATCATGGTCAACGTAATGAAAGCGGCTTTTGATCTCGCGCATCAGCGCGTCTGGAAACATTAGGCCTTGGTCTTTGCTCACAAAAAATCTCTTCGTCAATGGGATGGGGGCTAGTGAGCAGGCTCCTCTAAATCGGCCGAAGCCAAGTTTAGAGTACGACGATTCCCATATCCTGTATTCCCTCTTTTTAGGTCACGCCCTGCGGACCCAAAAAGGCCATGCCGCCTATCTGTCGACCGCCAGGCTGGCTGGTGCGTTAGCCTTGGCCGCCCCAAGCCATGCTGCAAATCGCACTGATTTCCTGCTGATCTTTGACGGCCAGCGGCTGGCCTGCATAATTTACGCCGCCATCGCTCCGAACGAACACGCGGCTTACAGGGATCTCGCCTTTGAATAATTTGGGGTTAGCAGGAACGGCGTAACGCTCCTGTAAGAGAACGCTGATGTCGACGCTGGCCGGGCGAGGCGCGTTGCCCGGGCGGACGGAGGCACGTCGTACACGCTGGCCACGGGAGTTGACGCCTGGCTGGTAGGCATCGTTTCCAGCACGCTCCTGGGCTTGAAGCTTCCGGCAGACTTCCTCCGTCAGCATGGCGGCAGTCGCTGGCGGTGCCGCGATAGTGCCTGCGACAGCGAGAAGGCAAGCGGCGGGGAGGAGGCGGTTCAGGCGCATAATGTCTGTCCCATGATCTTGGTTGCGTCGGGAGGATTGGATGTTACGGGTCCAGAATAGGCGCCGATGGTTAAGGATGGCTTGCGTTAATGGTCAGTCGCCGAGAATTATGCGTGATCTTTCCAAAGATTACGGTTTCGTCACTGATGGCGGAATAACGTGCGCCTCACTCTGCAAAAGTCAGCAATTAAGTTACCTGGAACTAGGCGGTCGCGATTCTTTACTGCTAAAAAATTGATGACAGCCCCTTGCATAGCTGCTATGAGCTATCAGCATGGCAAGCAATGAAGCCGCGCTTTAGACGCAGCCATCGCTTAGGCCCAGGTTCAGGGAGAGCGTCAGCCGACGTTACGAATTCGGTAGACGGAACCAAAATATAGCAGGACCATCGGGTCCTGTTTTTTTGTGTGCTGCAGAATGCTTCGCGCGTTTAGCCTGCCTCAGACATTGAAATTGTGTGCCATATGGCATACATTTGTGTGTGAGGAGAATTGCAACATGCCAAAAACTGAGGTCGTTAAGGCGCGGATGGAACCCGATTTAAAGTCTGAAGGTGAAGCCATCTTGTCTGCTATTGGTTTGTCCACGACGGATGCGATTACAATGTTTTTCAAGCAATTGGTAATGCAACGGGGCTTGCCATTTGAGGCAAAGATCCCGAATGCCGAAACGATTGCAGCAATGAATGAAGATCTATCCGCAGCAAAGCGTTATGGCAACGCAGATGCGATGCTGGCAGATGTTCTGGCTGAAGAATCTGATTGATGCGGACTCTGGTTGCGGCTTCCGCATTTAGGCGGGACCTCAAGCGATGCAATAAGCGGCGTCTTGATCTGACCGCTCTATCCGTTGTCATCAATGCCTTGCTGCGCGACGACACTTTGCCACCTCGATGCCGTCGGCATCGTCTGTCCGGCAACTTTGAAGGATGGTGGGAATGTCATGTCGGCCCAGATTGGCTACTCATCTATGATATTAACGACGACACACTCCAGCTGCGGCGGACCGGCTCCCACTCGGACTTGTTCTAGCCGTCAAACCTGATTGACCGGCAGCTTTATGTAGGAGACGCCGTTGTCCTCTGGTTCCGGCATGTCTCCGGCGCGGATGTTCACCTGGATGGAAGTTAGGATCAGGCGGGGTAGGGAGAGCTCGCCGTCCCGTTCCCGGCGCATGGTGACGAAGGCGTCTTCGTCTATGCCGTCCTTTACATGCTTGTTGGCGGCGCGTTGTTCGGCAACCGTGGTTTCCCAAGCGTAATCCCGCTCACCCGGCGCATAATCATGGCCGACGAAGATGCGGGTTTCCGTCGGCAGCGACAGAATGCGTTGGACGGAGCGATAGAGTTCACGGGCATCACCGCCAGGGAAATCGCAGCGGGCAGTGCCAAAGTCAGGCATGAAGATCGTGTCGTCAACAAATACAGCGTCCCCAATGATGTAGGAGACACAGGCAGGCGTATGGCCCGGCGTATGCAGCACGCGGGCCTGCAGGCCGCCGATCTCAAATGTCTCGCCATCAGCCCATAGGTGATCGAATTGCGCGCCGTCTGTGGTGAATTCAGGGCCGAGGTTCAGCAATTTGCCAAAGGAAATCTGTACTTGATCGATCGCGCTGCCGATAACAATTTTACCGCCTAGCCGCGCTTTGACATGCTTGGCTGCTGACAAATGATCTGCATGCACATGGCTTTCCAGCACCCAATCGACCGTAAGGCCCAGCGCTTCGGCTCGGTCGCAAACAGTGTCAACAAAATCGGTTGAGGTGCGGACGGCGACGATGTCGAAGTCCAGCACAGCATCAACGATTATCGCCCGCAAGCTATCGGGATCATAGACGATGTAGCAGATCGTCCTGGTTTCCTGGTGCAGAAAGCCCTCAACGACGGGATTCTGATTGCTGTCTGCCATACTGGCGTCCCCCTGCTTGCACTTGTCGCTTGGGCGCGGTTTGATATGCACTGCATCCGATAAATACCCGCATACAGGAGCTTGCGCCATGGCCGACCCGGTCATCACCTACGAATCCAAAGACAACATCGCCACGATCACCATCAATCGCCCGGAGAAGATGAACGCGCTCTCCAATCAGTTGGTCGTTGAACTCAGGGACGCCTTCCAGCGCCTGCAAGACAGCGATGACCGTGCTTGTGTGCTGACAGCGGCTGGTGACAAAGCCTTCTCTGTCGGGGCTGACCTGAAAGACCCGCCGCGTGATCCAAACCTGTGGGAATGCATGCCGGGTGTGGGCGTCATGCTCGATAAGCCAGTGGTGGCAGCCGTTCATGGCTATTGCGTCGGCGGCGCATTCTGCCTCGTGGAGTTCTCCGATATCGCCGTTGCTGATGAAACGGCGGATTTCTTCTACCCAGAAGCGCAGATTGGTTTCTGCGGTGGATTGATCGCTGGCCTCGCAGCCCGCATTACCCACAAGCATGCGATGGAATTCATGCTGACTGGCGTGCATTACAAAGCCCAGCGCGCTTATGAAGTTGGCATGGTCAATAAGGTGACGCCGAAGGGTGAGCATCTGGCTGCGGCTTATGAATATGCCCGCATCCTGGCCGATTCCGCCCCGCTCGTCGTGCGCGCACTGAAGCGCTTCACCCGCGATGTGGTGACGGCGCGTGGCCCTTCTGAACTTTCAGCACTGGCGCAACGTGAATTGCTTGCGATCTCCCGGTCTGAGGATCAGCAAGAAGGCGGTCGCGCCTTCCGCGAGAAGCGCACACCGCAGTTCACTGGCCGATAAGGAAGTCTGACCATGGCAAGCAATGCTCCTGTATGGCGCTCGATGATGTTCGTGCCGACCATCAACGAGAAGTTTATCGAAAAAGCACCGGGCGTCGGCGCGGACGCTGTGATCCTTGATCTTGAGGATTCTATTGCCGCGTCTGCCAAAGAAACGGCGCGTGGGGCTGTTGCGGGTGTGGCTAAGCGGCTGGCAGATCAGGGCCTCGACGTTACCGTCCGCATTAATCGTCCCTGGCGGCTCGCGGCTCGGGACATCGAAGCGGCGGTGACGCCCGATGTTACGGCTTTACTCCTGCCAATGACGGACACGGCGGCGCATGTAAAAGAAGTCGACGCGGTCGTTACGGAGATTGAGGCCGAAAAGGGCATGACCCCCGGCCACACATTCCTGTTTCCGTTGATCGAAACGGCGGAAGGCCTGCTAAATGCGCGCGAAATTGCCAAAGCCAGCCCACGGATGATGGCGCTGTCGCTAGGCTCTGAAGATTTCGCACTTTCCATGGGCTCGTCCACCGATACGGACATGCTGCTTGGGCCGAAACAGCACATCGTCGCTTGTGCCAGGGCGGCAGGCGTGGCGCCCATGGGCTTCATCGGCTCCATCGCTGAATTCCGGGATATTGAGAAGCTGGAAAGCATGATGGGGCTTTCCAAACGCGCTGGGTTCCGGGGCGCATCCTGCATTCATCCAAACCAGGTGAAAGTCGCGAATGCCACGTTTGGACCAAGCCCGGAAGAAGTTGAAGAAGCGCGCGAAGTTATCGACGCTTACGATAAAGCTCTGGCCGCTGGCGAAGGTGCCATCACGGTGCGCGGTAAAATGGTCGATGTGCCGGTTGCAGACCGGATGCGCGCCGTTGTCGAATTTGCAGATGCCATCGCTGCCCGCCAAGCCCGCAAGGGCTAGTTGAGGATAAAGTCTGTCTCTTATACACATCTGACGCTGCCGACGAATA
>CAJXVF010000142.1 GCA_913060845.1 uncultured Alphaproteobacteria bacterium
AGGTCTTTACCTCAGTGCTTAGGCAGAAATGCCAGTGATGCGGACGATGCTCTGCTGCTGGCGATGGCCATTCTTGCGGCGAGAGTTCTGACGGCGGCGCTTTTTGAAGATAATCACCTTCTTATTACGCATCTGCTCGACCACTTCGGCCTTCACGGTGGCGCCTTCTACCAAAGGCGCGCCGATCTTGGCCTCGCCTTCGCCGCCAATCATCAGCACTTCGCCAAAGGAAACGGCGTCGCCTGGCTCGCCTGCCAGCTTTTCGATCTTGATCACGTCATTTTCCGCGACGCGATATTGCTTGCCGCCGGTGCGGATCACTGCAAACATCGGTTTTCTCTCATTGGCTGAGGGCGGTTTAGTGCCGTCCGACAGCTAGGAAACTATGCAACGCCACACGCCCGGCAAATCTGCTGGGTTGTCGCGAGAAGCGGGAGTTATAGCGATCCCGCCAGAAAGGTCAACGCTTTGGCGTCGTTAGAAGCTAAGAATCTTACGAAACCCCGCCCGTCACCGTTGCAAAACCGGATGACGCCCGATGGCCAAATTCAGGCTGTCAGTGCGCGCGGCTTGTTTACCGGCAATCGCGGCGTTCTGCATAGCCCGAATAAACGGCTGAATCCGGCGCTTTGGCGACACAAAAACTGGATCATCTGCGCGCTTCAGTTCAAGGACCGCCACCGGCAGCTGATGACACCCAATCGCTGGACGGAACTATTTTTCCTAGACGAAGCAGTGGCGCTGGCTGCCGGTCACCGTCCCTGCGCTGAATGCCGCAGGCAGGCCTATAACGCCTGGATGGATGCCATGAGCGCGGGTGCTGGCGTCCCAATGCCTTCCGCCCCCGATGTCGATAAGCGACTCCACGCAGAACGGGCAGTTCCGGGCGCCAGGGCTATGCAAACGCACCAGGCCAAGCTGGAAGACCTGCCCGATGGCGCGTTCATCCTAGCGCCGGATACGGGAGCGCCTGCCCTGGTATTGGGCGACAGGCTGCTGCCTTGGACGCACTCAGGCTACGACGCACCTGTTCGCCGGGGTGTGGGCACTGTCACGACATTAACGCCGCCAACGTCCCTTGCAGCGCTTCTTGGCGGTTATGCGCCGCTGTTTCATCCCACTTCTGCTTGACGGATCAGCGCTGGCGCCAGACGTTCACACCCAATCCGCTTTCGACAAAAGGACCCGCAGACCATGCCCGCAAAGCAAGACCTTTATGACCCAAACTTCATGGTGCAGGCCATCGCCGGTGGCGAAGCCGTATATCCGAAGGTGGAGACCGGGGCCGATTTCCAGGACGAGACCCTGGTTATTAGCCGCCAATTCCAGAACGACATGCTGGATTTCTGCGATATTGACCCCGCCCTTTATGGCGATGAGGTTGATCTAGGCCTTCTTGCGCGCCGCCCAATCAGCATTATCGGCTCGGCACTGTTCGATCATCATCACGAACGGGGCTATGTCCATACGGTCCAGCAGATCGAACGGATCCTGCCGATCCATGTGGATACGCCCGTTGCCATGTCCGGCCAGTTCACGAAAATTGAAGACCATCCGCGTGGATGGTTGATGCATGCACGGTTTGAATATCGGTTGGAAAATGGCGATCTCGCCCTAATCGTCTCCCCGATTGCGTTGATGGCGGACCCGGAGCGGAATACCGCTGCACCGCCCAAGAAATCTGGCCCACAGCCCACAACAGCCGACCGCATGGCGGATTTGGCGGCAGAGGGATGGCAGGACCTCAAGTCCAAAACCTGCACACCGGAGAATGTGGTGGGATATTGCGGCTCCACCCGTAACTTGATCCACACGGACCCGGCCTATGCGAAGACCTTTGGGTTCCGCGCGCCAATTACGGCAGGCAATCAGATGATCAACTGGCACTTGGAGGCGGCAAAGCTGGCCGCACCCGCAGAGAAGTTTGAAGGCGAGGTCCGCCTGCTGCGTCCAGTATTCTGGGATGACGCCATCACAATGATGACTCGCAAGCAGGACGCAGTGCTTGAAATCATCGCGGTCAAGGATGATGGCCGGATCGCCAATCGCTCCCAATTCCGCAGCAAGGGATAGCCCCGCACCATGGCTGAAAGCCGTCTCAGCGAAGAGCAGCAGAAGAAGTTCGCCCTCGATCAGTTCCTGGAGGCGTGGGACAAAGCTTGTGAAAATGGCGTCGAGGCCGACCTTCTATGCGAAGTGATGATCTATCTGGCGATCACGGACCTGGTCGCAGACCGGGGTGAAGAACTCACCGCCAGCCTGTTCGAAGACCTGCCCGCCCGCATCAAGGACGGCGAGTTTTCGTTGGAGAATGCAGACGAATAGACCGGCGCTTGGTTAGGACGCTTTCTGCCAATCAGTCAGCGTCTTCAGCCATTCAACGATTTCCGGGCTGTCCCATTCGGCAGCACCTTCGAGTTTCGCCACCACATTGCCGTCCTTGCCGATGATATAGGTCGTTGGCAACCCGCGCATGCCGAATGCGCGGCCAAGGGCACTTTTGGCGTCCAGATAGGGTGCGAGATTTTCGGTCTTTAGCTTTTTCAGGAACGGCGGCACCTTCTTTGGGCCGCCACGATCCGTAGAGACTGCCAATACCGTGTGGGAATTCGCCGGGAGTGCCGCCGCCAGCCTGTCGAGCGAAGGCAGTTCTTTGATGCAGGGCGCGCACCATGTCGCCCAGAAGTTCAAGACGATGACCTTGCCGCGCCAGTCCGAGAGCATGGCTGGTGCGCCATCCGGTAGTGCGAAGGGTGTATCTGGCGCGATTGCGGGAACTTCAGCCATCACAAAGGCGTCTGACGGCGGCCTTGGGATATCTGCCGCCATGGACGCGGCTGGCAGGATGTTCCATAAGGCGGCGGCAAGAATAATGGCAGGTAAGGATCGGCGCATGTCCGGCTCCAATGACGGTTCGAATGGTGGTCCCGCAGCAAACACAATGTGGGGCGGACGCTTCAAAGGTGGTGCTTCGGATATAATGGCCGCAATCAATGTGTCCATTCATTTCGACCAAAGAATGTACGCACAAGACATTGCGGGCTCCAAAGCCCATGTGGCGATGCTCGCGAAACAGGGTATCGTTTCAGACGCTGACGCTGCGGAAATTACGCGTGGGCTGGAGCAAGTGCGTCAGGAAATCGCCGCTGGCAGTTTTGAGTTCAAAGATGCCCTTGAAGACATTCATATGAATGTGGAGGCCAGGCTGTCTGAGATCATTGGCGCACCCGCTGGACGCTTGCATACAGGCCGTTCGCGCAATGATCAGGTCGCGACCGATTTCCGGCTTTGGCTCCGGGATGAGATTGATACTGTGTTGACCGCATTGAAGGACCTGGAAGCCGCGTTGATCGATCAGGCAGAGGCAGGTGCCGATATGGTCATGCCGGGCTTCACGCACCTTCAGAATGCGCAGCCCATCACGTTTGGCCATCACCTGCTGGCTTACGTAGAAATGATCGCCCGTGATCGGGGCCGGTTCGAGGATTGCCGCAAACGGTTGAACGAATCGCCCCTGGGTGCGGCCGCTCTCGCTGGCACGCCGTATCCTGTGGACCGGGACATGACCGCGAAGGCGCTTGGGTTTGATCGGCCGATGGCGAACTCGCTGGATGCCGTATCGGCGCGGGATTTCGCATTGGAGTTTCTGGGTGCTGCGTCTATCAACGCCATGCATCTCTCCCGGCTTGCGGATGAGATTGTGCTGTGGATGAGCGCGCAGTTCCGCTTCATCCGCCTGACGGACGCCTTCACCACCGGTTCCTCAATCATGCCGCAAAAGCGCAATCCAGATGCGGCAGAGCTTGTCCGCGCCAAGATTGGCCGGATCGCAGGCTCCTTCACCAGCCTGCTGATGATGATGAAAGGCCTACCGCTGACCTATTCCAAGGATATGCAGGAAGACAAAGAACCGGTCTTTCTCGCCGTTGATTCCTTGATGCTGGCCATTGCCGCCATGTCTGGCATGGCGCGGGATATGCAGCCGAACCGGGAAGGCATGCTCGCCGCGGCCAAGCTAGGGTTCACCACGGCTACCGATCTGGCTGATTGGCTGGTCCAGAACCAGGGCATGCCGTTCCGGGAAGCACACCATGTCTCCGGCTCGCTGGTTTCTGAAGCAGAGGCACGCGGTTGCGGGTTAGAAGATTTGCCGCTGGATGTGATGCAAAGCGTCCACGCCGGTATTGATGCCAGCGTGTATGATGTGCTGAAGGTAGAAAACTCAGCAGCGTCCCGCACTAGCTTTGGCGGTGCGGCACCTGACAACGTGCGTGCGGCTGTGAAAGCAGCGCGGGCGCGGCTGGGGACGGCGTGATGGGCAGCCGGTTACGGATGATTGCGGGCCTCCCCCCTCACCCTGATCTCTCTCCCCCCGTTGGGGGGCGAGGTGACCCTCACGAAAGCCTCCTCAGTTTTTTTTGGAACCCTCGCCCCCCCCCATGCAAACGTTTGGCGGGGGGAGAGGGCAGGGTGAGGGGGGTGCCAGCAGTTACGGTATGCCTCCTCGCCGCCGCACTTGCTCTTTCTGCTTGCGGTAAGAAGGGCGATCTTGAGCAGCGGGAAGGCGTGAAGCCTGTATATCCGCGCACATACCCGACCCATTAAGGCAAAGCCCATGATCGATCTTGAAGCGACCCTCGTCGGCATCGCGCCCGCCTTTGCCTATCGCGATGGGCGCTTGCACGCAGACGCCACACCTTTGGACGCCATCGCGGACGCCGCCAATGGCCCCGTCTACGCCTATGCGCTGAATGCCATCGCGGAAGCCTATCAAGACTTCGCGGACGCCTTTGCAGGCCAACCGACGCGCATTTGCTATGCGTTGAAGGCCAATGACAGCGTCGGCGTGCTGAAGACGCTGCTGGCGAAAGGCGCTGGCGTCGATGTCGTATCCGGCGGCGAACTGGCTTTGGCACTGTCTGCTGGTGCGTCGGCAGACAAAATCGTGTTCTCTGGCGTTGGGAAAACCAACCAGGAATTGGCAGACGCACTCGACGCCGCCGTTATGCAAATCAATGTGGAGTCTGAGGCGGAATTGGAGCGGTTGAACCAGGTTGCCGTCTCCAAAGGCGTCCAGGCGCCGATTGCGCTTCGGGTGAACCCGGATGTGGATGCTGGCACGCTGGATGCAATCTCCACCGGGCGGGCGACTGATAAGTTCGGCGTCAATTACGGCGACGCTGAGCGCCTGTACCAGGAGGCCGCCCGTGCGCCGGGCCTGAAGCCCATGGGCATCGCCATGCATATTGGCTCCCAAATTGGGGACGTCGCCCATTCTGCAGCCGCCTGCGCCAAGCTCCGCACGCTTTGGGATCGCTTGGCTGCAGATGGCGTCACACTCCGCCGGTTTGATGTCGGCGGTGGGCTTGGCATTCGCTACAAGGACGAAACACCGCCTTCGATCCAAGCTTATGCCGATACAATCCGCGCAGCAGTGGTGGATATCGATTGCGAAGTGATGCTGGAGCCAGGCCGCAGGATTGTTGGTCCGGCTGGTGTGCTGATCGCCAATGTGATTGGTGAAAAGATGGCGGGCGATCATCGTGTCATCATTTTGGACGCGGCCATGAATGATCTGATCCGCCCGGCGCTCTACAAAGCGTGGCATGAGGTGGTGCCGCTAAGATTGCCGGATGCTGATGCGGAATGGACGGCGGCTGATATCGTCGGCCCGATTTGCGAATCGACTGATAAGTTCGCCGATAGCCGCATGATGCCGCCCTTGGCTGCTGGCGACCGCGTGGCCTTCCTCGCGGCGGGCGCATACGGCGCTGTCATGGCGAGCGAATATAATGGCCGTCCGCGCACGCCAGAGGCTGTTGTCCAAGGCCAGAACTGGGATTTCGCCCGCAAGCCGCGCACATACCAGGACCTGATCCGCGGGCAATCAGCGCCAGACTGGATTTAGGCTGACTTCTTGATGGTGGTTGTGGGCGCTGGAGCGTCCGTTAGATTGGGCGTCATGAAGGCGTCGAGATCAGCAACCAGTGCTTCGAGGGCGCTTTTTTCGGCTTCAATGGTCGCTTCTGGTTTCGGCGGGGGCGGTGCAGCCTCTGGAATATGGCTGATTGGGTCTGGCACGCTGGCGGCGCGGGCGATGGTGCGCAGCAGCACGTGCTGGTCCAAAGGTTTTGGCACATAGTCTGACATGCCAGCCTGCAAGTAGGCTTCCCGGTCACCAGTCATAGCGTTGGCGGTTAGGGCGATGATCGGCGTATCGGCACCCGGGCCGTCTAGCTTGCGGATATGGCGGGTGGCGGTGACGCCATCCATTTCCGGCATTTGCACATCCATCAGCACCATGTCGTAGGCGCTGCTGCTGACAGCCTCGAGCGCGACCCTGCCATTGCCGACAATCTCAATCTCGGCATCGAATGGTTCCAGCATGTACTCAATGACCTTTTGGTTGGTCAGATTATCCTCTGCCACAAGGATGCGGAGCTGCCGGCTCTGCAGCATGGGCGTGGGCGGTTGGATTGCACTGCGACTGTCTCTTATACACATCTGACGCTGCCGACGAATAGAGAG
>CAJXVF010000143.1 GCA_913060845.1 uncultured Alphaproteobacteria bacterium
AGATGTAGAGAGGTCTCGTGGGCTCGGAGATGTGTATAAGAGACAGATCCAGGATTGCGCGGGCATGTGCTGAAAGCGCGCCATCAGCACCCAGGAATGGATCGAGCGCCAGTGTCCGCCATTCCGCAAGCCGGCCCGTCCATTCATCCGGCGTTAGATAAAGCGCGTCCGGTTGCAGTGGGCGATAAGGCTGCTCATCAGCACTATTCGTTAGAATTTCCGCACGACCCAGGAAATGGTCCGCAATCGCTTCGACGCGGGACTGGGCAGCGTCATCCAAAGCCTGATCCAGCACAATCACTGCATCGTTCGGGATCAGTTCGAACAGGCTGGCGAGGCTGTCATGGAAGAGCGGCAGCCAATGTTCCATGCCTGGATGGCGACGCCCGGCGGAAACGCTTTCATAGAGCGGATCACGCAGTGCGTCGGCGCCGAAGGCTTCCCGGTAACGCCCCCGAAAGCGTTCGATGGCGGCAGTGTCGAGCGGCGCTTCGCTGGCAGGGGCAAGGGACAGGTGATCAATGACACCTTCGCTGCGTTGTGTCAGCGGGTCGAATGATTTGATCGCCTCAATCTCATCACCGAATAGATCAATGCGGGCGGGCTGTTCTGCGCCTGCGGGGAAAATATCAATCAGACTGCCGCGAATCGCGAACTCGCCAGGCTCCATAACCGTGTCGGCGCGCTGATAGCCGTTGACGGACACGAACGCCTGGAATGCTTTTTCGTCGAACCGTCCGCCCGGCTTGATATCGACAGCGGCGGCAAGCGCATCCACAGGCGGAATCCGCTGCAGCACCGCATTTATTGTTGTCGCCAGGACTACGGGCTGATCGCCAGGGCTTTCATCCAGGGCAGCGAGCGCGCGAAACGCCCGCATACGCTCGGATACGATTTCACGATTGGGGGAACTGCGGTCGTACGGCAGGCAATCCCACGCAGGCAGCGAAATTGCCTGAGCTTCTGGTAGGAAGGCAGCAAGTTCAGACAGCACGCGTGCGCGGCGTTCAGCATCCCGTGCGATAAAAACAATGCGCTTCGCCCCACCGGTGCGTGCAAGCAGGCGCAGCGCCCAAGCTTCCGCCCCATCCGGCGCGCCGGAAAGTGCGGCCCGGCCAGCGGGCGGCAGAATCATTGGCGCAGAATCGGGCATCAGCGAACGACGATCTTGAACTTCAGTAATTCTTGGATGACAGGCGAATCATCTTCCGCCGGCACGGGCTGCAAACCTGTGACCCAGTCATAAATCTTAGGGTCCTCGACATCCAAAAGCGTCTCAAAGTCCTGCAATTCAGCATCGCTAAAGCCGGCCAGTCTGGCGTCCGCGAAGGTGCCTAAGATAATGTCGCTTTCTTTGGTGCCGCGATGCCATGCACGATAGCGCAGGCGCTTGCGTCGCGCGTCTTCCAATTTTACTGACTCTGGCATAGTCCGCTCCACCATCTTTGAGTACCATATATCTCTTGAGTTGGAGCATGGCGAGTGCGGCCTGAAATTCTGTTTTCGATGTTTGAGCATGTGACCCGCCTTCCGGGCGTCGGTCCGCGCGTTGGTGCGCTCATAGAAAAGGTGGCAGGGCCGAACATCATAGACCTTTGCCTGCATCTGCCGTCCGGCCTTGTGGACCGCAGTTACCGCCCGATGGTCGCCGCAGCGGAGGCCGGGCGCATTGCAACGCTTGAGGTGCAAACCTTCGAGCATCGTCCCGGATCTGGCCGCCGCCCTTTCCGTGTCCTGGCGGGCGATGATACGGGCGAAATTGATTTGGTGTTCTTCCATGCCCGTCCGGATTGGATCGCCAAGCAACTGCCATTAGGCGAAAAGCGAATCATCAGCGGTGTCGTCGAGCGGTTCCAGGGCCGGGCGCAAATGGCCCACCCAGACTACATCACCGTAGTTGGGGGCGAAGACGCTCTGCCCATGCACGAACCCGTGTATCCGATGACGGCGGGCCTAGCGCCAAAGACGCTCCGCAAAGCCGTAGATGCAGCGATTGAGCAAGCGAAAGACCTGCCAGAATGGCTGGATGCGCCCTTGAAAGCCGAACGCGGGTGGGCCGATTGGCGTGCAGCCCTCGCCGCCAGCCACAAACCCCGCGGGCGGGCAGACCTGGAACATGATGCCAAGCCACGAGAACGCTTGGCCTATGACGAGCTTTTGGCGAACCAGCTGGCGCTGGCCTTGATTCGCAGCCGTCGGACACGGGGTGTGGGCCGGGAACTACCGCTTTCAAATGAGCGCCTAGGTGCGGCGCTGTCCGCCCTCCCCTTCAAGCTGACCATTGGGCAGACCCAGGCGCTTTCTGAAATTCTGGGCGACATGAAATCTGGCAAGCGCATGCAGCGCCTACTGCAGGGGGATGTCGGCAGCGGCAAAACTGTCGTCGCGTTTTTAGCAGCACTGGCGGCAGTTGAAGCTGGTGGCCAGGCCGCACTGATGGCGCCGACCGATGTGCTGGCCCGCCAGCATGCACGCACGCTAACGGCCCTTGGTGCCAAAATCGGCGTGACCGTCGATGTGCTGACCGGACGGGACAAAGGCAAAGCCCGGCAGGCGAAGTTGATGGCGCTGGCAGAGGGTGCGACGAACGTTCTGATCGGCACCCACGCGCTTTTCCAGAACGATGTTGGCTTTAAGGACTTAGCGTTGATTATCGTGGATGAGCAGCATCGCTTTGGCGTTGATCAGCGGATGGCGCTGGCAGCCAAGGGCCTGGCGCCTCATCTGCTTTCAATGACCGCAACGCCGATTCCCCGCACACTCATGCTAACGGCCTATGGCGACATGGACCATGTATCGATCCCGGATAAACCGCCGGGGCGGCAAGATATCAAAACTGTCGTAACGCCACTTTCCCGCATGGATGAAGTGATTGGCGGCGTACAGCGCGCAATGACCAAAGGCGACCGCGTCTACTGGATTTGCCCGTTGGTAGAAGAGTCCGAAACCAGCGACCTCGCCGCCGCCGAAGACCGTGCCGACGATCTCCGCCGGATATTGGGGGACGGCATCGCCCTTGCCCACGGGCAGATGAAAGCGACGGACCGCGACGCCGCAATGGCCAGCTTTGCGTCTGGCGAGGCCAAGGTGCTAGTGGCGACGACTGTCGTTGAAGTCGGCGTCGATGTGCCGGCAGCGACTGTGATCGTGATCGAACATGCTGAACGGTTCGGGCTCGCGCAATTGCACCAGCTGCGCGGCCGCGTTGGGCGAGGCGACAAGGCGTCGTTCTGCGTGCTGTTGCGGGCGGATGGTGTTACCGAATCCGCCAAAGCGCGACTGCTCGCGATTTCCAATACCAATGACGGCTTCAAAATCGCTGAGGAAGATTTGCGGCTTCGCGGAGCTGGCGAAGTGTTGGGCACGCGCCAGTCCGGCCTGCCCGATTTCCGCATCGCAGACCTGGAAACCCAGGCCGACCTGGTCGCCATCGCCAGGCGGGATGTGGACGTGATCCTGGCGAATGACCCAGACCTCTCGAGCCCGCGCGGCGAAGCCTTGCGCGTGCTGCTATATTTATTCGAACGGGACGCAGCGGCACGCTACGCCCGAATTGGTTGAACAAAAGGAATATCCATTGGGCAAAGTCGCCGACTCCATAGAACAGAAACTCCGCGCCGCATTTGACCCGGCGCATCTCGACGTCGAAGACCAGTCCGAAAGCCATCGCGGGCATATGGGCTATCGGGAAGGCGGGGAAACGCATTTTCACGTCATCATGACTGCTGCCAGTTTTGAGGGCCAAAACCGCGTTGCACGCCAGCGCGCCGTGTATGCGGCACTCGCAGAAGAACTCGCAGGACCGGTGCATGCCCTCTCTATGGAACTGAAAACACTGGAGAACTGAAACCAGTCTGTCTTCATGAAACAGATAGCTTTTACGTGACATAAGTCACGCGACAATGTGGCAGAACCGGGTTATGGTTCATGTAATGCCGCATTGGGTGGATGCATGGCATCTGATTAATTGACTGGGCCAAAGCCGAATGGGCGGCCCGCGAGTAATGGCAACAGGGGGACTAGCCAATGAGTGAAATCAAAGCATCAGACCTATTTGTACAATGCCTTGAAGCGGAAGGTGTGACACACATCTTCGGCGTTCCGGGGGAGGAAAACGCCGATTTCATGATTTCGCTGAAGAAAAGCGATTCAATTGAATTCGTGCTTTGCCGCCACGAGCAGGCCGCAGCATTCATGGCTGATCTCTATGGCCGCCTGACCGGTAAAGCCGGTGTTTGCCTTGGCACGCTTGGGCCAGGGGCAACCAACCTCGTCACGGGCGTTGCAGACGCCAACATGGACCGCGCACCACTTGTGGCGCTGATCGGCCAAGCTGGCACCTATCGTCTGCACAAAGAAAGCCATCAGAACATGGACGCGATCGCCATGTTCCGCCCCATCACCAAATGGGCGCAGACAATCTATAACGCGGGCACGGTGCCTGAAGTCATCCGCAAAGCCTTCAAAACTGCCGAAGCTGAAAAGCCGGGTGCGGTTGTGATTGAACTTCCGGAAGACATCGCCAAGCACATGGTCGAAGGCGTGCCTTTGATTCCTAAGAAAACCCGCCGTCCGGCTGCTGATCACAAAGCGATTAAAGCTGCTGTGGACGTCATTGCTGGTGCGAAAAACCCTGTCATCCTGGCTGGCAACGGTTGTGTGCGTAAGCGCGCGTCCGAACAGCTTCGTGTTCTTGCGAAGAAGACTGGTATGCCAGTGGTCAACACTTTCATGGGCAAGGGTGCGGTCTCAATGGATGACGAGCATTGCTTGTTCACCATGGGCCTGCAGGGCCGTGACCACGTGAACCTGCTGATCGACAGCGCTGATGTGATTATCGCTGCCGGTTATGACTTGGTTGAATATGCGCCAGGTTTCTGGAACCACGGCACGGATAAGAAGGTCGTCGTAATCGACTTTGAACCTGCTGAAGTAGACGCTGCACTTCCAGTGGAAGTGGACATTGTTGCTGACGTGGCTGACTCCCTTTGGAGCATCAACCAGGAACTCGACAATCGGTACGGCGCCAAACTGCCGCTTTTTGATATCAAAAAGCACGCCAAGCTCCGTCAGACCATCATCGAGGATCTGACCGCTGAAGCCGAAGACAACAGCTTCCCCATGAAGCCACAGCGCGTTGTGAACGAAATGCGCCGGGCGCTTGGGCCGAAGGACATCATGTTGTCGGACGTTGGCGCGCACAAAATGTGGGTGTCCCGCTACTACAACTGCTATGAGCCAAACACCTGCCAAATCTCCAATGGCTTCTGCACCATGGGCTTCGCGCTTCCAGGCGCAATTGGCTCCAAAGTGGCGCTGCCTGACCAAAAGGTCGGCTGCATCATGGGTGATGCCGGGTTCTTGATGAACGTACAGGACCTGGAAACTGCCGCTCGCTTGAAAATCCCGTTTGTTGGCGTGATTTTCTGTGATGAGGAATATGGCCTCATCAAATGGAAGCAGCAGAACCAGTTCGACGGCGAACACTCTGATCTGAAGTTCACCAACCCAGACTTTGAACTGCTGGCCAAATCTTTTGGCTGCTGGGGTAAAACGGTGCGCAAGGGCGAAGAACTCCGCCCGATCATTGAAGAAGCCTTCAAGCAGAACGTGCCGGCGCTGGTCGCAGTACCGGTCGACTATTCGGAGAACCTGAAGCTAACGAAGCGCCTCGGCGCGATCGAAGCAACGATCTAATATCTCCCACTAGCGGCTGACCAGCCGTTGGTTCTATATATGCGGGCGCGCCGGGATATCCTGGCGCGCCCGTTTTTTTTGTCCCCAATCACAGGAATTCCGCCCGTGACGCTTGAAGCCATCACGTCCCGCCGTTCTGTCCGCGGATACACCGACCAATCGGTGCCGTTGTCCACCATTGACCGCATTCTGGAAGCGTCTGCGCGCGCGCCGTCTGGCACGAACATGCAGCCTTGGCAGGTCACCGTCGTCACAGGGGCTGCCAAAGCCCGCATTACAGACGCGGTGATGGCTGCCAGGCGCTCCGGCGAGGCGCACAAGGCCGAATACCAGTATTACCCGAAAATGTTCCCAGAGCCGTACATCACCCGCCGCCGGAAAGTCGGCTGGGATATGTATGGCCTCGTTGACATTAAAAAGGGCGATACTGAGCGGATGACCGCGCAGCACGACCAGAATTTTACATTCTTTGAAGCGCCAGTCGGCCTGTTCTTTACAATTCATAAATCGCTGGAAATTGGCAGTTGGCTGGACTACGGCATGTTCATTCAGAACGTGATGACAGCCGCTCGGGTCGAAGGCCTGCACACCTGCGCACAGGCCGCATGGGCTGACTTCCACCAGATCATCCGCCGCGAGCTCGGTATGCCAGAAGACCAAACGGTCGTCTGCGGCATGGCGCTTGGCTATGAAGATACGTCAGCACCGATCAACGCGCTCCGCACCGTCCGCGCGCCGCTGGAAGACTGGGTCCGCAAGCTTGACGACTAATTAGCTAGAGCGGATTTGGATCATTCCGGTTCATAGCCGCATGCAGTGAAGAAGCTTC
>CAJXVF010000144.1 GCA_913060845.1 uncultured Alphaproteobacteria bacterium
CGAGATGTAGAGAGGTCTCGTGGGCTCGGAGATGTGTATAAGAGACAGGTATCGTCGATGACAGCACCATCGGCTTCGGCCCGTTGCGCAAGCACATCGACAAATCCAATGATGGCGTTCAATGGCGTCCTGAATTCATGACCGATGTGGTTCAAGAAAGCTAACCGATCCCGCCGCGCTGCTGCGACCGTTTGCACGGCCCGTTCCAGCCGCCCTTCGCCTTCCACCCAACGGCGCTGCAGGTCAAAGGCGACTTTGGCGTTCTGAAGCACGCTTCGCAGGCTGCTCGGCGTGCAATCTCTTGCCAGCATGGCTGTGTGCGCACCCGCTGCCAGCGCATCATTCTCATGTGCGGGCTCGTCCTGGTCCGCAATGAATATTGTTGGCGTGCGCAAAGCGCTTGCTGCGAAAGTACGAGCGCGTGTATCGTCATAGGCACCGCTGACGATAACCGCATCACACCGTCCAAGGGCCATGCGATCCCGTTTTGTCGGATCAACCACTGCCTGGTCCGTCATCCTACGAACAGACGAAATTACGCCAGCCGTCTTCCCAGCCTTCAGAAGTGCCGTACAAATTCTAGATGGAGAGGCCACGACAACGCTCCACCCGCCGTAGCCGATGCGTCCGAATCGTCATCTCTATCAGCACTTTCCAGCACTGAGTAATCGCGGGCGTCCTGCGCCGCGTTTTTAGTCATCGCTCCAGCCCCTCTTGAACGATTAGCCAATGCATACGTCATCTATCCCAAAGAAATCAAAGCCTTTCTTCTCCTTTACGGAACGCTGTACAAATTGGATCAACTGTATGATATCTCCTGGTCACTGAAGATCACCGCAACAGACAGGCTAACCCTATGGCTGACAGCGTAAATAAAGTCGTGCTCGCTTATTCTGGCGGCCTCGACACCTCAGTAATTTTGCATTGGCTACGAGAGACTTACGAGGCGGATGTCGTAACTTTCACAGCAGACCTCGGTCAGGGCGAAGAGCTAGAGCCCGCGCGCCTCAAAGCCGAATCCATGGGTGTCGAAGAAATTTTCATCGACGATCTCCGCGAAGAATTTGTGCGGGACTATGTTTTTCCGATGTTTCGGGCGAATGCTATCTATGAAGGCGTCTATCTACTTGGCACGTCTATTGCCCGACCACTCATCGCAAAACGCCAAATTGAAATTGCCGAAGCAACAGGCGCTCAAGCCGTTTCCCATGGCGCCACCGGCAAGGGCAATGACCAGATCCGGTTTGAGCTTGGCTACTATGCCCTCAACCCAAATATCAAAGTCATCGCGCCCTGGCGGGAATGGGATCTGAACTCTCGCACAAAGCTGCTGCAATACGCTGAGGAACGCCAAATCCCTATCGCTAAGGACAAGCGCGGCGAGGCCCCTTACTCGACGGACGCCAACCTGCTGCACATCTCCTACGAAGGCAAAGCGCTGGAAGATCCATGGGTCGAAGCGGACGAGGATATGTATACCCGTTCGGTCGCCCCCGAAGATGCGCCAAATAAGGCCGAGTACATCGAGATCGCGTTTGAAAAAGGGGACCCCGTCGCCATCAATGATGTGCGCATGTCCCCGGCCACTTTGCTCGAGAAACTGAACACGCTTGGCGGCACTCATGGCATTGGTCGGCTGGATATGGTGGAGAACCGCTTCATCGGTATGAAGTCCCGCGGTGTATACGAAACGCCGGGTGGCACGGTTCTGTTCGCTGCACGGCGCGGGCTTGAGTCCATCACCTTGGATAAGGGCGCTATGCACCTCAAGGACGAGATTGCACCGAAATACGCGGAGATCGTCTATAATGGCTTCTGGTTCGCGCCAGAGCGGGAAATGCTGCAGGCCGCGATTGATGCTAGCCAGAAGCGTGTAAATGGCGTCGTCCGGGTCAAATTGCTCAAAGGTGTTGCCAGCGTTGTCGGGCGGAAATCCCCGAACAGTCTCTATAATGCAGATTACGCCACTTTTGAGGCCGACACTGTCTATGACCAGAAGGATGCGGAAGGGTTCATTAAATTGAATGCTTTGCGCCTCAGAATCGCTGGCCTTGTGGATAAATAGGACCGTAATCCACCGGATTTTGGTGCGACAGCGGCTGGAAGCCGCAGGGCGTAAGCCTTGTAAAAATGCTGCGCTGCACTTAAATTGAAGCTATTAGGATTAATCGGGAAAATGCCTATCTGGCAGTCACTTCGCGTGTCGCCAAGGACAGCGTAATTCGTTCATCCTGTTCGCGACGTGCTTTGTGTTTGTTCGCCGCGGGACATCAAATTCAACGCCGCCGCGCCACAGCGGACGTAGTCGCTCACATTGCGGCTGCTTCTTGTGCGCTGGTCCACTCCCCTGGATCAGCTACGCGCGACGCAAGAAAAAGAAAAAGGAATTCAGCATGCATGGAAGTAAGCCGCTGTCTGGCAAAAGCATCGCGATCATGGTCGCGTCTGGTTTTAATGAAGAGCATATGACAGATATCCAGAAGGCGCTTGTCGCCGCTGGCGCTCAGACCACAATCGTCTCCCCAGAAGTTGGCGTCGCCAACGGCTGGCATGATGGCGGTTGGGGCCACAACTTCTTCGTCGACGAAAAAGTCAGCGACGTATTGCCGAGCCGTTTCGACATGCTGTTCGTCCCTGGCGGTAGCCGCTCCACCATCAACCTCACCCAGAACGCTCACGCGATCCGCGTTCTTAAAGGCATGGTCGAGTCTGGTAAGCCCGTCGTTTTAACCGAAGACGCTGGCTTGGTTCTGGCCGCCGCAGAAGTCGCTTCTGGCCGGACAATCAGCGCTGCTGAAGAAGCCCGTGAGAAAATTGAGGCCGCTGGTGCCTCCATCGCTGAAGCTGGGTTTACTGTCGACGGCTCCCTCCTGAGCCTCGCAGATGGCGAGCAGATCGGCGAGTTCATTGTAGCGGTTAAGGGTGCTCTCGGCGCTGAAGAAGAAGCCGAAGAAGCAGCAGCCTGAACTCAAAGTACCCCGCAGCGTACTTAGCGCTGCACCGGATTTGAGCACTATCCAAGGGCCGGACGCAGCAATGCGTTCCGGCCCTTTCTTTATGCACGAGCGCGCACTACGATTTTCTCCTTTCTTCAATAAGCACGGATTTCGGGGTACTGCATGCCAAAGTTCAAAGGCAGCTGCCATTGTGGCAAACTGCGGCTCACCTTTGTGAGCCCGTCCAAAGCTGCTGCTCTGCCAGTTCGCGAATGCGGCCGTTCGTTCTGCCGCAAGCACGGTGCCAGGACGATGACTGACCCCGCCGGCACCGCCATGATTGAAGCTGAGCCCGGCGCGCTGAATGCCTATCAATTTGGCCTTGGCACTGCAGATTTCTTGGTCTGTAACGGTTGCGGCGCATATATGGGCGCCTTCTTTGACGATGCTGGAACAAGCTATGCGACCTTGAACATCAATGTGTTCGATGACCGACTGGACTTCTCCCAGCCTGCCGCCTCCGCGGACTATGGCGCTGAGGATGCTGAGGGTCGCAAAGTCCGCCGCCGCGCGCGCTGGACGCCTGCAACCCTCAAACACCTTACCTGACCCGTATCAACTCCGACGCCAACCCTGTTTACGGTGATCGGCTGGAAGGTGGCGGCCCGCTGAATCTCCAGGCGGACCACACCATCAAGGCGGCGCGGAATGAACAGCCGTAATGCCCCCCCTGGCCCAGGCCATTCGGTCGCCCGGATCAACTCGCCATTGCCGATCTTGGCTGCCACATCGCCCGTAAAATCGCCTTCAGAGAACGCGTCTGATGGCTGCCCATACCGGCGCGCCAACTCGCCCTCGACTCGAGTGAACAACCGCTCCGCATCTCTGGGCTCGGCTACATCAATGATTATTGCCGCCGTCCGAAGCCCGCCCTTCTTTGAGACCAAGGCTAACCGTTGGCGCTCGCTGATCTGCGGCAACAGCACCGCCGTCTCATAGACCGTGACGCCAGCGAGATCGACGCCGCCAGTAATGCCGCCTGCTTCAAGGCTTTGGACCGTTTCTGTCATCAGCTTACCTGGCGTCAATGCCATCATGTCCGACGCTGGCGTAAAGCGTACATCCGCCTTGGGCGCATCAGGATCTAACGGAACGAGGTTCGGTGCAGCATCAAAGCCGTCGCTGAAGGACTGACCAGCCGCCTTGTTGAAGCTCAATGTGTATGTGAAGCCGACTTTATATGCCCTTGTATCTTCAAGGCCGCGCGGCTACCGGCCATCGAAGCTGCCATCGAAGGCAAACCGGTGCGGCCCGTCGCTCCAAGACCAATTCAGGCCGACGCGATGGCTGAAAAGGTCTTGGCCGCCCTGGCGCCTATTCTGAATCTGCGCTCTATAATCTACCGCGAACGTATGTGCGCCCCAGTTGAAATTGATACCCGCATTCGGCGTCATATCGCGTGCGGTCAACTCCCCTTCAGACCCGTTCTCCCGATACGTGAAGCCAAGGGAGCCTGAGCCTTCCACGCCCCAATCATCAATCACAAACCGTCGATCTAACGCGACATTCATTTGCGCAGTATCCGTATCAGCCGCCCCCAGATGGTCATCGATCAAACGATATTGGGCACCAATGCGTCCCGTCGTCAGGTCGTCCAGCGGATGGGTGAAATTGAAGTTACTGGAATAGGTATCGCGCTCTGTCGTCGAAAGCTCATTTTCTACGTTCTGCAGGAAGTTGTTCCAGGAAAAACTACCCTGATCCAAGCCGATGAATTTAGCAGGCCCGGCGAAATCTAGGCCGTAAGTAAACGTGTCCGTCGCATTGCCGCTATCAACTGCGTCTTGGAAAAACTGAGACCGCCTGCGTACCGACAAACCATCCTCAAAGCGCTTACCAACGCGGCCTTCCGCAGTGATCCGGTCTTTCGTGACAGAGGCACCATTTGGTGCGTAGTCTTCGCCAAACCGCTCAAATCGCGCGCCGTAACTCCATCCACCTTCACGGATACGACCATCCAACTCCAGCGCACCGCCAAAATCCGTTTCTTTGACGACGGCCCCTGCCCGGTTGACGACATCGCCGGACAACACTCCGGCTTCAAAATACATATCAAGGCTATGGCCATCGCTTGGCAGCAAAGTATGCGCCCAAGCTGCTGTTACGACATTCTGGTCGCGCCGACGAAGGCCCGCTTGCTCATCCCGGAAATTCGCGATCCCATTCAGGCTGAACGATCCATATTCCGGATCGAAGAACAATGCGGACAAACCTGTGAACACGTCATCGCCAAATTCAATGGCGCGATGGTTCTTCGCACTTTCACCCGCGAAGGCGATGACTGATAGGCCCTGGTCTTGGCCAACAATTTGCGGCTGCAGCTCAACATGAGCGCCAACTAGATTGCGCTGCACCGTTTGCTACGAAAAGAAAGCGAATGTGTTGCCGCCCTCGAATACGAACGGAACCGTTGCGTCGCCTTTCTCCCATTCAAACCCGGCCCGCTCCAAGATGAAGCCTTTCTCTGGTGCGCGGTATGCGGACTCGTTGATGGCCACACCCGCCGCACTCATCCGCACAGTTTCGAATGGGGAGATATCTTGTTCAGCCCGGACATCGAACTCGATGTGGAACTGTTCGCCTGTCTCCTTGAACGGCGAGTTCGCGTCATTCCCGCCAACGGAATAGTTCTCAAACTTGGTGGTGAGCGTTCCATCGACCCGCCACGCGCCCATGAACGGCTCATCGATCGCGTCTTGGGCAAAAGCAATGCCGCTAGACCCAAGCAGGAAGGCGCTCGCCGATACGGCGGCGCTGAGGATGCGTTTGTTCAGCACAGCGCCTGTCCTAATTTGAAATCGGGACTAATTCTTCCGTCACATCGACGACGAAATCATTGGTTCCCAGCAGTCGCCTGAAGCCGCGCTGCGGGTCATTGAATTGAATTTCAGTTTCCGCGGTCACTTGGATCCGCGTCGTGATTTCGACATTGCCGCTATCGCTGATACGCCCGAATTTCTGCATAGGACGGTAATTCCGCATGCCCGTAACGCGTAGTTCAGCATCAAGCGGCACATCATTCGCGAAGTTATCAAGCAGGCGGGATTTGTCCTCGAAATCCTCTGAAACGTTGCCGCTGAAATCGTTGCTGTTCCAATTTTCCAGTGCGTCAGTGATTGCTCGTCCTGCCACCCCTGGGTCGGGCGGCAGCATTTCCTCAATCAATTCTGTGCCGGGCGGGGGTGTTTCTGGGGCTGCAATCTTCTTGAAGATGCGGACCTTCTGTGCGTTGGCAGTGGAGGTAATGATGGCGACGGCCAACGCTACCAAGATGAATAGAGAACTGCGCGCGGTCATCAGAGCACCTCCATATTCAGGATCGTGATGCTTGTCGTTGTCAGACCTGCCATTTGCACCAAGACTGTCGTTCTGATGGTGACGCTGTTATCGGCTGACCGGTTCTCGAAGGTCAGTGTCAGCGTCGTATTGGGTGCCACAAACTGCAGGAAGCGGTTGGGTGGGCTGATCAATATCCAATCCTGTCTCTTATACACATCTCCGAGCCCACGAGACCTCTCTACATCTCG
>CAJXVF010000145.1 GCA_913060845.1 uncultured Alphaproteobacteria bacterium
CACCTCTCTATTCGTCGGCAGCGTCAGATGTGTATAAGAGACAGGGATTGACCAAGTCCGCTGGCGGCAGGTCGCCAGCCATCCATATCAATCCAACAATCGGGTCATAGGCCTCTCTATTGAAGGCAGTTCGGCTGGAGGTGCGTGGAAGGAAGGGGGTCAGCGTGGCCAACAACACCTGGAATGCGCCTATCAAATGTGTCTGATTGATATTTGCCATGCGTGCTGCGCTCTTTTTCCGCCACGCGTTAGATGGGCGTGCGCTTGATGGAGCGTCGCGCGCGACGTCCTCCGCCGCCAACAGCGCCGTCCGTTCTGCCGACGAAAGCCCAAGATAAATCGTCGCGCGTTCACGGCCTGCGGTTAGTTTTCTTATGAGCGCTTCTGCTGACTGAACGGCATATGTGTGCGGCGGCACCGGCCCAGTCCGATAGCTTTCCAACTGTGCGACCATATCGTCTAGCTTCGCGAGCGCTGTTGGAGTTGGTGGACCGAGCTTTGCTGCATGCATTAAGGCGAAATGCGCCTCTGCGATCAATTCTGATTGCCCAAACGGAATTCGCCACAATCTGTTATCTGCATGCCTTTTGTAGGGCTTTCTACTCAACTCCCAGGCCCGATCAGCTGCCACACACTTTGTCTGGAATTTCAGTGTTTCAACAGTTTCCCAGCGCACTAGCGCATCGATTGCATCCGAGAATGCGCGATTTGCTTCAACGTGTGTTGCGGCCGTATCGTCTGCATTGCAGTCGCTCTCTTCAGGTTCGAACGAGGCTAATAGGTAGGCGGAGGACTTAATCACCCAGTCAGATTGCGGCCTGTTCCAGGCGGAAATGACGGCATTTGCCGCCCCACGTGCTGCTAATGATCCTGGCGGCAAGGCATGTCCAACCCAGCGCCAAACGCCGACATTCTTTTGCCCGGTGCTATAAATGCCTTCATGTTCAGAATGCAGAAGCTCCAAGGCTTCTGCTTCAGTAAAGACGGATTTTCGCCGTTCTGCCGTCTGAGCGACCGTCTGCAATAGCCTGTCAAACCCTAGGAAATCGGGCAGATGTTGGATAACAAAGCCCGATTTAGATCGGTTTTCCAACGAGAACAGTTCTTTGCGGAATTGATGATACCGAACAATGCCTACCAGGATCGCCGCCCGGCCTTCTGGCGTAACACGCGCCAACTGATTAACCGTTTCGGCAACCCCTTCTGCATTGGATGTTGTGGAGAATGCCTCCAGGAGCGGTACCAGAACGGGGCCTAATACCTGGCGCAGGGCTTCGATACTTTTTTGTGCTCTGGCCTTGCCGTCTGCGATCCGTTGGAGGTACGGAGAGGAGGCTGGATCTCGGCCCAATTCCAGGTAAAGACGCTCTTGGATCAGAGGGTGGTACTTTCCAATGATCCATCCTTTGTCTTCCGCATCCAGCGCCTTGGCAATCAAAGACAGCATTTTTAGCCAATGGCTCGGGGCGTCTGCGGTACTGGCGCGATCCATAAGGGCAAGAAATGGCGTCAGGTGTTCGTTGTCCCAGCTTTGTCCTAAGCGTTGATTGGGGAATGTCTGCAGCATGGCAAGTAAATCAGACTGCGCGAAGGTCGCCTCAACTGTATTCAATTCAGGGAGAAGCCTTATGAGCCTTGTGCGGACCTTTGATGGGTTCCAAACAGGTCCTGTAGAACCATGCGATTGTCTTTCCATCAACAGCAGCGCTTCAGCCCGCAGGCGCCGCAACCCGATTGTTTCCATTCCGCCCCGAAGTAGCATCTCGCTGTTTGGAAAATCTGTTGGGAAATTCCGATGCGCTTCATCTGACCGTTCAGGCTCTGCCAGATATTGGTCGAGGATTGGGTCACCAGAATTCTGAACCGCCACTGGGAATGGTAGGTTCAATAGACGCGTGAGGTCAGATTGCGGTAATCGCTTACTTGGCCGAGAAAATTTGAACATTCAGGCATAAACTTCCCGTACGACACCCGGTCGGGTAGCTGAAAGCCTGGGCGCAATCGGTAGTTTAGTGCTGATGGCTTACTGAGGTGTTAGTCGAAAAGCCCATACATTATTTCGCTTCAGAAATAGCCCGCCAAACCCGTTCTGGCGTGGCTGGCATATCGAGATGGTCGATGCCGAGGGGGGCTAGGGCGTCAATGACTGCATTAATGACGGTTTGGGCTGAAGCGATGGCACCTGCTTGGCCGGAGCCTTTGACGCCAAGTGGATTGGCTTCGGTTGGGGTCGATAGGAATTCGATATTGAACATGGGCAGAATGCGCGCGAGCGGGGCGGCATAGTCCATCAGGGTTGCGGATAAGCACTGGGCGGTTTCGGGGTCGTAGACGATCTGCTCCCCAAGCGCCTGGCCGATGCCTTGAACGAGGCCGCCGATAACCTGGCCCTCTGTCAGTTGTTCGTTTAGCAGAATGCCGTAGTCGTCCACGCCGGTATACGCCAGCAACTGCACATCGCCCGTTTCTGGGTCGATCTCTACCTCTGCAGCATGGCATCCAGCGGGCCAGGTGATTGGTGCGTCTTCCCAGCTGAAGAAGCTATCGAGACCGCCCTCAAGGCCGAATTCTGGCTGTCGTGCAGCAGCGGCGACATCTGTTAGGGAGACGGCGCGGCCATCCCCAGCAACAAAATCGGCGCCCATGAACTGGACTTGTTCTAGCGGCGCCTGGAGCATGCCTGCGGCGACGCCTTTGCCTTTTTCCACGGCCATTTCAATTGCACCGACAATCGCTGTGCCGCCCATATGCATGGACCTGGCACCGCCATGGCCGGACCCCATCCGTGTCTCACGGGTGTCCGCTTGTATGTAACGAACCTCATCCATTGGGCGTCCAAGGCGATCGGCGACGAGTTGCGTGAAGGTCGTCTCATGCCCTTGGCCGTTGGATTCCGTACCAGGGCGAACTTCGATCATGCCGTCTTCAGTGAAACGCAGATCCGCACCTTCGCTTGGCGCGCCGCGTGCGGATTCCAGGAAGCCTGCGAACCCAAGGCCGCGCAGCTTGCCGCGTGACTTAGCCTCTGCCCGGCGCGCTTCGAACCCGGCGCGGTCGGATGATGCCTCGGCCCGATCCACCAGCGCTTTGAAATCACCTATATCGACTTCAAAACCAAGGGCCGTGGTGTGCGGGAATTCTGATATGGCGTTTAGGCGGCGGAGGTCTACAGGATCGAAGCCGAAGCGCCGTGCCGCCGTTTCGACCATCCGCTCAATCAGGAAATTACCTTCTGGCTTGCCGGCACCACGATAAGCATCCACGGGTGCTGTATTGGTCAAAACGCCGGTGGATTCCATATAGACGGCTGGAATATCGTACATGCCCTGAAGCGACCGTGTGACAGATACCGTGCCACTGCCGGGCGCACCGTTGGACAGATACCCGCCCAAGTCCGCCGTTAGATGCGCGCTCAGCCCCAGGATCTTTCCAGCAGCATCAAGCCCCATCCGCGCCGTCGAATTGACCGCACGACCATGGGCACCGCCCAGCACATCTTCAGAACGCTCGGCCACCCATTTCACGGGCCGCCCAAGCTTTTTGGCGGCATAAAGTACCAGCGCCCATTCCGGGTAGGCGAAATTCTTAGCGCCGAACCCGCCGCCCACATCATGGGCCATGACATGCAGTTTTTCAGGCGGCAGGCCAAATACGGGGTCAGCCAACGCGCGCCGGATGCCATGAACGCCTTGGCCCGTGAGCGTTAGGAGCAGTTCATCCTTCGCGGCGTCATAGGTGCCGATAGCGGCGCGCGGCTCCAGCGGGAGGGCGGAGACACGGTGGTTATCCACTGTCATTTCCAACACATGGGCAGCGCCTGCGATGGCGGCGTCTGCTTTTGCCTGGTCGCCCGTGCGGAACACGCAGATCAGGTTTCCGGGCGCTTCTTCGGCGATCTGTGGCGCGCCTGCAGCCAACGCTGCTGCCGGGTCGATTAAGGTGGGCAGGTCCTTGTAGTCGACGAGAATGGCTTCAGATGCATCCTGCGCCGCCGCCTGGCTGCCCGCCACGACAAAGGCCACGGCCTCACCCACATGGCGAACCTTGCCGCGCGCCAGGACAGGGCGCGGCGGGTGGACCGTCGGCGGGTCGCTCGGGATCTGGGATGTATTTTGAAGGTCGCCAAGGCCAGCGGCGGTCAAGTCAGCGGCTGTGATAACTGCCAGCACGCCGGGCATGCTCGCGGCCTCATCAACGCTGATGCTTAAGATTTCTGCGTGGGCATATGGGCTTCGCAGGACGAAACCATAGGCCTCGCCGTCCCGCCGGAGGTCGGCAGTGAACCGGCCTTCGCCCGTCAAAAACCGATGATCTTCAAGCCGCCCCGCGCCGGAAATATTTGCGCCCATAATGCATTCCTATCAAACCGAGAGGCTCATGATATCGCATCCAGGGCGGGGCGTCATGGAGCCTATGCCCCGGTTTCTTTCAGCGCATCTTCGCTGAACCCGCCTGCGAATTCAGCGCTTGGCGGAATGGGCGTTATCACGTCGATTAAGACGCCTGCGGGGTCTTGGGCGATGAAGTGGCGTTGCCCAAATGGCTCGCTGCGGAGTGATTTCAGGATTGGGACGCCATTGGCGACTGCCTTTGCATATTCTGCGTCAACATCTTCCACCTCGAAATTGATGAGCATATGGGCGGTGGCACCACGGCCCGCTTGCGGGATGGTTTCATGATCGCCTTGCAGAATGGCGATGTTGACGGATGCGTCCTCTGCCGATTGCAGGTGCATGTACCAATCGCTTTCGAATGCGGCTTTGAAGCGGAAATTGCGGATGTAGAAGTCTGCGACGGCAGCAACGTCGCTGGTCTGAATGACGGGGTAGAACTGGGTGCATTTCATGGGTTTCATCCTTCTCTGAAAAAACATACAATCTGCATGTAGATGTAATTAAACATACAGGCTGTATGTATGCAAGAGAAAAATGAACGCCAAACCAATCAGGCGCGAACGGAGGCGACCCGCAAGGCGCTCATCCATGCAGGCCGCGCGCTGTTCGCTGAGAAGGGCTATGCGGATACCGGTACGCCAGAAATCGTGAAAGCTGCGGCAGTGACGCGGGGCGCGCTGTATCACCACTTCCGGGACAAGGCCGATTTGTTCGGTGCTGTCGTGCGGGCGGAGGCGGAATCCGTCGCCAGTGAGATTGAGGTGGGATCTGTAGATGCACGTACAGCCGCTGCCGCGCTGGAATCCGGTGGTGCAGCATATTTCGGCGCGATGGCTGCGCCCGGCCGTATTCGATTGTTGCTGTTAGATGGCCCTGCCGTTCTGGGCCATGCCGCGATCCGGGAGATTGATGCTGCGACCGGCGGTGGGGCGCTGCGGGATGGCTTGGCGGCGGCGCTGCCAGAAACCACACAACCGGATAGGATCGATGCGCTGGCCGATATGCTCTCTGCCGCGTTTGATCGTGCGGCAATTGCCATTGCGGCTGGGGCTTCGGCACTGGCATATCGCGAAAGCCTTGGCCATCTGGTTGATGCACTTATTGGCGGCGCAAAGAAAAACCCCCGTTGACACAAGTCAACGGGGGTTCGTCGTCTCAGATAGACTAGAAGGCGTTAGCCAGCTGCACGCTGCTTGTTAGGGCGACGCCCCGCCTTACCTGCAGGCTTGGAAGCGGCTGCTTTCGTCTTCGCGGTTTTGCGGAAAGGCTTACCGGCAATGCGTCCGGCAGCGCCATCTGCATGTGCAGCTTTGCCGCCTGGTTTCTTGCCAGCAGGTGCTGCGCCTTTCCGGCGCATCGGCGCGTGGCCGCCATCGCCGTCAATCGCCTTGCCGCTTGGCTTAGGTGCGAATTTACCGCCTGTGCGCTGTCCACGGGGTTCCTCATTATTGCGAGGGCCACGCTGCTGCGGGCGATCTTCAGCCCAGGCTTCAGCGCGAACGGGCGCTTGTGCGCGCGGGTCCATATGGCGACGGCGGCCAATCCGTGAGCTGCCTTCTTCCGGGGGGCGCCGTGGCGGGCGACCATCCGGTGAACCATTTTCATTGGAATGACCTCCCTGCGGAGGAACGCCATCGCGACGCCATTCCTGCTGCCGATCATCGCGCTGACGATCGCCATTGGGACGACCATGTTGAGGCCGACCACCCGTTGGGCGGGCGTTCCTGTCACGGTCGCCGCCCGAATTGCCATAAGGCGGGCGGTCGCCTTGCGGACGGTCATCGCGCGGCCTGTCATTACGGGGCCGCTCATCACGATACCGGTCGTCGCGCGGACGATCGCTGTTGGGACGGTCACCACTTGGGCGGCCATAGGGTGGCCGGTCGCCAGCTGGGCGTGCATTCCTGTCGCGATCACCGCCGGAATTGCCGTAAGGAGGGCGACCATTCTGTGGGCGATCACCACCGGACCGGCCATGTTGATGGCGGCGTGGTTCATCATTGCCACGGGATTCAAAACGGCGGGGCGGGCGATCATCGTAGTCCCGGCGCTCGTCGGGGCCAGCGTCAACTTCCTGCGGCCC
>CAJXVF010000146.1 GCA_913060845.1 uncultured Alphaproteobacteria bacterium
ATCACCAAGTGTGCGAGCTTGCGCCACGATTTCACCGGACGGCGCTACGATCACACTGCCGCCCATCAACTCAAACCCGTCCTCGCTACCCGCTTTGGCGACGCCAACAACCCATGTACCGTTCTGATAAGCGCCCATCTGCATCGACATATGATTATGCATCATGCGAAGATGCGGCGCTTCTGGGCCCCGGCTATTGCCGGTTGGCGTGTTGTAGCCAAGCATCACCAGTTCAACGCCTTGCAGGCCCATGACCCGGTATGTCTCCGGCCAGCGCCTGTCATTGCAGAGCGCCATGCCCATAACGCCGCCCATGGTCCGCCAGACTGGCCAGCCAAGGTCACCCACTTCGAAATAGCGCTTCTCAAGGTGTTGCCAGGGCAGGTTATCGTCATACTCAACATGGCCCGGCAAATGCACCTTGCGATACTTGCCAACAATCTGGCCTGACTTATCGACCAGAATGGAGGTATTAAACCGGCGCACACCGGTTTCATCCTCAAATTTTTCTGCATAGCCCAGATAAAAGCCTATGCCGTATTTGATAGCGGCATCGAATAGCGGCTGGGTGGTTGGCCCGGGCATTTCTGCATCGAACCATTCATCCACATGGTCCCAGTCCTCGTGGTACCAGCGGGGGAAGAATGTGGTCAGCGCCAATTCCGGGAATGTGATGAGTTCAACCCCCTTCGCATGCGCCTTCGCCATCAGATCGAGCATGCGCTCAATCACGGCTTCGCGGCTGTCCGCCAGTTGAATTGGACCCATCTGAGCGCCGCCCAGAGTGATGATGCGCGCCATCGCTTGTTCCTTTGATAGAATTCGCGCAAATTCTAGCTTGATTCGCCCCTAGCAGGAACGCCGCTCGCCATGACTGATCGTAGCAATTTTTTCGCCCCTCGTATGAGCCGCTTCAAGCCCTCCCCCAGCCAGATCGCGACCCAACGCGTCCGCGAACTTGTGGGGCAAGGCAAGGACATTGTGAAGCTGACCGCAGGCGAGCCTGACTTCGCGACGCCGCTCCATGTGAAGTGGGCGGTCATGCAGGCGATGGACCGGGATGAAGCGCGCTACACGCCCATCAACGGCACGCTAGAAATGCGGAAAGCTGCGCAGCTTAAGTTCAAGCGCGACAATGGCCTGGACTATGGCTTGGATGAAATCTGTGTCGGCTCCGGCGCGAAGCAGGTGTTGTTCAACGTGCTGATGGCGACCGTGGGTGCTGGCGATGAAGTGATCATTCCTGGCCCGTATTGGGCGAGCTACCCAGATATGGTCCAGCTAGCAGGCGGCACGCCCGTATTCGTCGATTGCCCGCAGAACCGTGGTTTCCGCATGGCCGCTGAAGACCTTGAAGAAGCAATCACGCCAGAGACCAAGTGGGTGATGCTTTGCCAACCGTCCAATCCGGCAGGCGTCGTCTACACTAAGGAAGAATTGCAGGCGGTGGCAGATGTGCTGCTGCGGCACCCCCACGTCCACATCATCACCGATGATGTTTATGAGCATCTAATCTTCGACGACCGTGAGTTCCACACCATCGCCGCCGTCGAGCCAAAGCTGTTTGACCGCACCGTGACGATCAACAGCGTTTCCAAAGCTTTCTCAATGACAGGCTGGCGCGTTGGCTATGCGGGTGGACCAAAGGACATCATCGCCAATGCTTCAAAGATGCAGAGCCAGTCAACCGCAGGCTCCTCTGCCATGGGCCAAGCTGCTGCCATCGAAGCACTAACGGGCGACCAGACGTTCGTGCGCGAGCGGACCGCCGACCTCCAGCGCCGCCGCGATATTCTCCACGCTGCACTCAACAAAGCGGACGGCCTCTACTGCGAACTACCGGAAGGTGCGATGTATTGTTATTGCAGCTGCGCCGGTGCCATCGGCAAACTGACGCCAGACGGCAAGCGGATTGAGACCGATACCGATTTCACGATGTACTTGCTTGATCACGCAGGCGTCGCCGTCGTCCAGGGCGCCGCCTACGGCCTCAGCCCCTACTTCCGCGCCAGCTTCGTTGCATCAACAGAAGACCTAATCCGAGGTGGTGAGCGCATTCAGAAAGCCTGCGCAGAATTGCGGGACTAAAAACCGTCGGCTTAACGGCAGACAGCAAAAAGGCTCAGAGCGTTATCCACGCTCTGAGCCTTTTGCATTTGGTCTGGATATAGCGTCGAGGCTACTTCCCGATAAGCTGGAAGAATTCGCTGCGCATAACAGGGTCCGTGCGGAAGGCGCCGCGCATGCTGGTGGTCACCGTGTCGACGCCGGGCATGTGAACGCCACGGGTGGTCATGCACTGGTGCTGCGCTTCGACGTATACAGCGACGCCGCGAGGCTCCAGCACTTTTTCAATCGCATTGGCGACCTGTGCGGTCATCGTTTCCTGGACCTGCAGGCGCTTAGCGTAAACTTCAACGACACGCGCGAGCTTGGAAATGCCAACAACGCGTTCGTTTGGCAGGTAGGCAACATGCGCTTTGCCGATAATCGGCACGATGTGATGTTCGCAATGGCTTTCGACGCGAATATCGCGCATCAGCACGATTTCGTCGTAGCCATCGACTTCTTCGAATGTGCGCGCGAGCACGTCGATTGGATCGATTTCATAGCCAGAGAAGAAATCCTCCCAAGCGCGTGCAACGCGGTTAGGTGTATCAATCAGGCCCTCACGGGTCGGATCGTCACCGGCCCAGCGGAGCAGCGTGCGCACAGCAGCCTCAGCTTCCGTGCGGCTTGGACGGCCCGTTTCGGCGCTCTCGGCGACTGCCGCGTCCGCCTTAGCGTTGCTCACATGATCCATCTTAAGCTTCTCCAGTGGGCAGAACTGCCGCCCAAACATCAAACAGAACTATAAAATAGTGCGCCCGAACCCATTTGGCGAGCCCAGTTCGCCCTAAAGACTCGACGCAATTACGCCGCAGTGCGGATCCTGAACAACGGGATCATCAAAAAGACTGCGAAACAAGCCGCAGTATAGAGTGTAAAGGCGTCCAAAAACCCTAGCATTCCTGCCTGTTTTGCGACGGCCACACTGATTCTTGCAAGGCCATCTGCTGCGCTAGGATCAGCCGCTCCTAGAGCCACAGCACCTTGCAAATTCTCATTATAAGGTGTGATGAATTCCGCCAAACGGCCATAATTCACAGTGGTCGAGCGAACCAATGTCGTAATCGACAAGCTGATGAAGACCGAACTGCCCAAATTTCGGAGCAGATGAAAGATGGCAGACGTCTCCGCCAGGTACTTTGAATCAATCGTGCGGAAGGTCGCCACTGTAAGCGGCGGCCAGATGATACCGACAGAAAACCCCTGCAGGGCACTGGCCGTTGCCACCTCCTGGAATGAGACTTCAAGCGAGAAGCTCATCATCCACATACCGGACGCCGCTTGTACTGCACATCCAAGCAAAAGGCCGATGCGCGGGTCTAACTTGGCGATCCACATGGCAGCGAAGAAGCCCAGAATCGCCCCTGCCCCACGCGCGCCTAGTAATTCCCCGATAATAGCGTTCGGGTAGCCCATGAGGCCTTGAAGCATAGGCGGGAACAAAACCATCGGCGTGAAGTTCAGCATGCCGTAGACCGTCACAAACATGAGGCCAAGCGCGTAATTTCGATCCAGCAAGTGTCGCAAATTCAGGAACGGGTTCTTCGTTGTCAGGCTATGAACAATGAAGAGGTAGAGCGCCAGGATAGCGACCCCAGCCTCAATCATGATCTCAAAGGATTGAAACCAATCCTGTCGGTTACCTCGGTCCAGCATGAGCTGCATCGCGCCAACAGAGACGATCAGGGTAAGGAAGCCGGTCCAATCAAGCTTGGCAGTACTGCGATTGCGGGATTCTGGCAGGAACAATGCTAGCGCCGCCAAAGCAACTGCGGCTGCTGGAACGATCATGTAGAACGCCCAGCGCCAGTTATAGATGTCAGCCAGATAGCCACCTAGCACCGGGCCAATCACAGGCCCAATAACAACGCCCATGCCGAATATGGCCGTGCCGAACGCCTGCTTTTCTTTTGGAAAGGTATCGAGAATCGTGGCTTGGGCTAACGGCACGATCGGCGCGCCAAATGCGCCCTGAAAAATTCGAGCCAGTACTAGAAGCTCTAGATTGGGGGCGAACCCGCAAGCCAGCGTGCTCACGAGGAAGCCCAGCTGGCAGTAAATCATGGTCTTGCGGCGACCGAACTTGCCCGCGAGCCAGCCCGTCATCGGCGTCGCAATTGCAGTCGCCAAGATATTAAAAGTGACGACCCAGGCGATCTGATCTTGGGTCGCTGAGAGCGAGCCCTGCATCTGCGGCAGGATCACGCTGACGACAAGGATCGTCGTGGCGTACAGCGTTGTCGCCATCGTGACTGTCGCCAGGATGACGGCTCGCTGAAGGCCGGTGTAGTCCTCAGGCCGGGCGGCGGCTATCGCCATTCAGGAATAACTCCGCCCGGCCTTCGGGATTACAGGACCTCGAACAACCCGGCAGCGCCCATACCGCCGCCAACACACATGGTGCAGACGACATGCTTAGCGCCGCGACGCTTGCCTTCGATCAATGCATGACCAACCATCCGCGCGCCGGACATGCCGTAAGGGTGGCCAATGGAAATCGCGCCACCGTTGACGTTCAGCAGATCATTCGGAATGCCAAGCTTGTCGCGGCAGTATAGCACCTGCACAGCAAACGCCTCATTCAGCTCCCAAAGGCCGATATCGTCCATGGACAGGCCGAACTTTTTCAGCAGCTTAGGGATAGCGAAGATCGGACCAATGCCCATTTCATCCGGCTCGCAGCCCGCGACTGCCATGCCCTTATACAAACCAAGCGGTGCCAAGCCGCGCTTGGAGGCCTCATTCGCTTCCATAACAACCGCTGCACTGGCGCCGTCAGAAAGCTGGCTAGCGTTGCCAGCCGTAATGCAGCCACCTTCAATAACCGGCTTCAGCTTTGCGAGGCCTTCTGCATTGGTTTCGGGCCGATTGCCTTCATCCTTCGATAGTGTCACACGCTGGGCGGAGGCCTGTTTGGTCTCCTTATCAAACACCACTTTGTCGACGGTGGTCGGCACGATCTCATCATCAAACTTGCCGGCTTCCTGCGCCGCCGCTGTCCGCTGTTGGGATAGCAGGCCGTATTCGTCCTGTGCGTCACGGGAGATATTGTAGCGCGACGCCACATTCTCAGCCGTCTCCAACATCGCCATATAGATGTTGGGATGCTTCTGCAGCAGGTTCGGATCCTGGGTTCGGTGGGTGTTGCGATGGTCATTCTGGACAAGGCTGATGGATTCAAGCCCGCCAGCAACCACAACATCCATGTTGTCAGCAATCACCTGCTTCGAAGCCGTCGCGATCGCCATCATGCCGGATGCGCACTGGCGGTCGATGCTCATACCCGCGACACTGGCAGGCAAACCACCGGTCAAACCAGCAAGGCGACCGATATTATAGCCGGACGTGCCCTGCTGAACCGCAGAGCCAATGACGCAATCTTCGACATCCGCAGCATCAAGCTTGGCGCGCTCAACAGCGGCCTGGATCGCATGGCCGCCCATTGTCGGGGCTTCCAGATCATTGAAGGCACCGCGATAGGCTTTGCCGATTGGTGTGCGGGCGGTTGAAACGATAACGGCTTCGCGCATGGGGTATTCCTCCGGTTGATCTTTTTCTATTTCAGCAATGCGTTGACGTTTTCGGGCGGGCGCCCAATCACGGCTTTGTCGCCTTTAATCACAACAGGCCGCTCGATCAGGATGGGATGCTCTGCCATAGCGGCGATCAACGCGTCATCTGAGACATCTGCAGCACCCAGGCCATTGTCCTTAAAGGCAGCCTCTTTTGTGCGCATCAGGGCTTTAGGCGCTATGTTTAAAGCGCCAAGGACTCGTTTTATTTCAGATACTTCAGGCGGAGTATTCAAATACTCAATCACTGTTGGCTCTACGCCAGCATCCGTCAGCAACTGCATCGTTTGCCGAGATTTCGAGCAGCGTGGATTGTGCCAGATAACGATATCATCGCTCACGTCTTTGTCTCCTATCCAGCCAGCGCAGCTTCGATTGCGGCTAGGCCTTCGTTGATTTTATCACCGTCAGGACCGCCCGCCTGCGCCATATCCGGGCGACCACCGCCGCCCTTACCACCGACTGCAGCAGAACCCGCCCGCACAAGCGCCACGGCATCGACTTTGCCCTTGAGGTCTGGCGTTACGGCAACCACCAAGGACGCCTTGCCTTGATCTTCAGCGACAACGGCGACGACGCCGGAGCCTACTTGCCCCTTGAGCGCATCCGCCATCGATTTAAGTTCCCGCGCAGGAACTCCACTTAGCGCCTTACCAATAAACTTCACGCCGCCAACTTCCTTGGCTTCTGGTGCTTCTGCGCTACCGCCGCCAGTCGCAAGCTTACGCCTGAGGTCCGCCGCTTCCCGCTCAAACTTACGGCGCTCTTTGATGATCTGCGCG